>JANXXR010000539.1 GCA_025350525.1 Deltaproteobacteria bacterium | reverse complement strand
GCCGCGACCGCTCATCCAACAATGGCGACAATGCGTCGAACTTGGTTCGGATGGCTGCTTCCACCTTCTTGTCTCGCTGCACGACAACCGTAGATCACGATCCGATCGCGACGTATACATAATTCAGGCCCGCCGCCTTAGCTTTCTTGCACTGTTGTGGAGGAGAGCCACGACGGCAAGGTTCTCACGATAGTCGCTCGTCCCTGCTTCAAGTGCGATAGCCATGATCGCATTCTCAAGTTCTTTCATCGACTTTTCTCTGACGGCACGCCCTGCCAATTTCCGAGCATACCAACCTAAAGCTGCCGAACAATCCCTTTCCCAACGCCGCACAAGCCGCTGCCGCTCGAGATCAGGCATCACCCTCAAGGTCTCGACAGCGTCCGTGATCAGGGGCTCCAGGAATTCCTGGCATGGCACGCTTACTGAAGTAATCATAGGCTCGTATCGCACTGATCTTGGCGATCGTCGCTTCGTAGTCCATCATCGGTTCATTTTCTGGGCGGCACCAGTTGGTGACTTTGCCATCGGTAACCCAGATGCATTAGCAATTCCATATTCAGGGGCCGTCAGGCTCGTCTGGAAACCACTTGAGTTCTACCCCGCGCCCCGCGACTATAACCGAGATCGCCTGCCGGTCCTCTGCCATTGCCTTAAGGATCTCGCAAAGCCATCGCAGATCCAGAGCCACCGTTGATTGGATAGCCGGCTCCATTCCGCGACCAAGAATCGCTGTCACCAGCCCGTATTGGACAAACGGGCGAACGATGGGATCCTTCAATTGCGAAACAAACGTACTCGCCTCTGCATAGCGCGTAAACTTGTCTTTCGCATTCATGGGTGTCGCCTCAATTCGCTGTAGACTGCTCCAGGACACTACGCTTTCCTGCGAAGATACGTGTTCCTTCAATTGCCGGCCTCCGCGTCGCCCCCCCCACCACCGCCTAAGCTCTCGGTTCGCCATATTAGACGCTTCCTGGCCGTCCCTGCGCGGCATCATTCGCAAAGACGCATAGGTATAGATTGGGTTGTACGATTCTCCTCGTGTCTGGACGTGCAGCAAGCCCATACAGCGCCGGCCTCAGCTACTGGACGCCTGAGTCGAGCCGCACCTCCACCACCCCGATCGACATCGGCGGCAAGAGCGTCGGCGCGCCGGACGGAGCCTCTTGCGCCGCCAGCGCCCCGCCAGTGCCGGTGAAGCGGCGCACGCTCTTGACCGCGCGGCAACCGTCGAGCGCGAGCTGCAGCTCCTCGGCGGTGTTGCGGGCGTTGACGGCGACGACGACCAGCCGCGTTGCCGCTTGATTACGGGAGTAAAAGATCGAGAGGCGGTCGAGGGAGGTAATGCCGGCGAAGCGATCCTCGAAGGCCGCGCCTGCCCCGTCAAAGTTGCGATAGGCGCGGAAGGCCCAGAAGGCCGGCGAGCCGCGCGGGGGCGCCGTCCAGTAGAAAGCCGAAGTGATGCCCGCCTCGGCGAACCGGCCCAGCGCCTCGGCGGTGGCCAGCCCGCCGCTCGGGTGCGTCGCCGCGCCGAAGTTGTACTCGCCGATGGAGATGCCGAGGCCCGGGTCGTTCTCGTCGATCCATTCGCGCAGCCGCGGCAGCAGGCGGATGGGCTCGCCGACGTACGACTCGTCGGTGTAGCCGGCGTCCCAGAGTCCCCGGACGCTGCGGACGCGCCGGGCCGCCGATTGCGCGTCGGTCTTGCCGTGGGCGCCGCCGATTCCGTCGGCCTGCGGGTAGAAGTGCACGTCCACGACATCGAGCACATGAACGCCGGTCTTCTGCTCCTGCTCGCGCAGCTGGCGCAGGTACCAGGGGAGCAGCGGCACCTCGCCATGGGCGCGGCGGTCCGGATGCCGCGAGAACCCGGCGCGCGCGTCGGCTGCCGAATACGAATACGCCGGCCAGCCCCACAGCGCCGGCCCGGCGATCACCGCCTTCGGGTCGGCGCGCCGGACCGCGGCGCCGTAGCGCAGCGTGCGGTCCAGGAGCTCGTCGTAGGTGACTGGCGCGGGATGGACATCGCGGTGCGTCTCGTCCCAGAGCATCGGCTCGTTGTCGAGGAGGTACATCCGCACGGGGCGGCCGTCCGCGCGGATCCTGCGCACCCAGGCCTCGATGAACTCGGGCGGCGCAGGGACGCTGGTGCGCTCGGGCGGATCGGGCGGTAGCGGCTTTCCGTCCTTGCCGAAGCCGTCGCCCGCGCCGCCATCGCTGGCCCGCTGCGGGCCGAAGCGCGAGACCGGAAAGGACGCCGAAGCCGTGTCCTTCGCCACCCAGCCGATGATGGGCATGGTCAGCGCGCTGGCCACGCCGTGGGCGCGGTTCTCCTCGAGGAAGCGCGCGTACGCCGGGCCCTTGCCGCCGCCGTAGTCGAGGTTCTTGAAGAACCAGTCGCTGGCCGCGTTCCAGGCGTTGCCCAGCTTCCAGTTGTAGCGGGTGCTGCTGTTGCCGCCCCAGCGGCGGGCGGTCGCGCCCAGCTCCCAGGGCAACGCCTGGTCCTTAGGCGGAAGCTCGTCGTAGCCGACGCCGTAGATGAGCGGGCTGATGGGCCGGGCGGGCTTTGTGCAGTCAAGCGCGACGCGAACCTGCGCGGACTCGGCGGCGCTGCTCCGGGCGCAACCGGCGAGCAGCAGCAGCGCGAGCGCGCCGCGCCGGATCACGACACCGCTTTGCGGACCGGCTGCGGTTTCCGCTCGGTGACGCGCGGGCGCACCGAAGGCGCGGGCGTCTCCACCAGCGAGTTGGGTGGCACCGAGGTGGTCAGCACCGCTCCCGCCATCACCTTGCTGCCGGCGCCCACGGTGATGGGCCCGATCAGCGTCGCGCCGGGGCCGACGTGGACGTCTTCCTCCAGCGTGGGCGCGCCGCTCTCGCGGGTGACGGGATCGGTGCCAATGCCCAGCGTGACATTCTGGAAGAGGATGCAGCCACGGCCCACCCGAGCCTCGCGGCTGAGGCAGAGCCCCATGCCGTGGACGATCATGATTCCGGATGCGAGCTCCGTGTCCCAGTGGATGTCGGCGCCGTAGAGGTGGCGGATGAGCCGCGAGACGATCTTGGCCCCGAGCGGAGAGCCGCCGTCGCGCAGCGCCCGCATCAGGCGCACCGCGCCCAAAAGCTGCAGGCCGATCTTCTGCACCACGTCGGAGGAGAGCTGCGTGGACGGGCTCGCGTGTCCGTACTTGCGCTCGTAGGCGGCCATCACCGCCTGGTCCTCGCGCAGGTCGAGCAGCGCGCGCGCGCCGGCGGCAGCGGCGCCCTTTTCGAAGCGGCCGACGAAGCGGACCAGCTCCTCGAGAGAAGCGCCGGCGGAACCGGCGGCCTCGCGCACGCCGCAGAAATATTCGACGGCATAAGCGAGCGTGGTGGCGGAGATGGCGGGACGGGCGAGCCCGAGGCCGTCGGCCAGCTCCGCGCCGCGCGCCAACAGGCCGGCCCCAACCGAAGCGGCGCGCGGCAGGAGGACGGAGGCCGCCACGAACGGGCGCGCCAGCGGCTTCAAGTCGAGGGCAAAGCGCCAGGGGCTGGCGTGGCGCAGCTCCGGATGCTTGCCCGCGATCTGGTGATCGAAGCTGCCGTAGCGGCGCGCCCGGCGGCGCCACTTCGAAAGGCTGGTGTGATCGGAGCCGTGCAGCGTGAAGGCCTCCTCCGAAAAGACGAAGGCGACGCCCGCCTTCTCCAGCCGCAGGCCCAGCTCGACGTCCTCCGAATTCTCCAGCGAGGTGTCGAAGCCCCCCACCGCCAGGTAGTCCTCGCGGCGCAGCGAAGCGTTGCCGGTGAAGAGCAAATTTCCACGCACTGGCAGCACGCCGTTGCGGATGCTCTCGGCCTTGCGGTCGAGCAGCACCGAGTGCCAGCGCTCGAAGAGCGGCATCCCCGAGACCGCCGGGTCGGCGCGGATGCGGCCCAGCACTACCGCCCGCCCGTGCCGCTGGTGGGCGCGCAGGTGCTGCTCGACGAAGTCGGTGCCGATCTGCATGTCGTCGTCGATGAAGAGGATCAGCTCGCCCTGCGCCGCCAGCACGCCGGTGTGCCGCGCGGCGGCGGCGCCCGCGTTGGGCTGCCGGATGAGGTGCAGCGGATAAGGGGTCGAAAGTCCCTCGAACGCGACCGGCTGTCGGGAGCCGTCGTCGACGATGAGGACCTCGAAGTCTTTGTGGCTCTGCGCCGCGAGCTGGGTGAGGAGGCGGCGCAACAGGCTTGCCCGGTTGAAGGTCGGGACCACCACGCTCAGCCTCATGGCCGCGGCTCCTCGCGGGCGGTGCGCACCCAACCGCCCGCCTCGCGCGACTTGAAGACGAGCAGCGCCTTCCAGATCACGTAGCGCGGCACTTGGAAGAGCGCCCCGAGTCCGCGCAGCCCGATGCCCGAGAGGACCCAGCCGCGCACCACGGAGACGCCCACCAGGGCCGCGCTGGTGAGCCAGAGGAAGAAGGCGCCCCGCAGGCCGCTGGCGAGGGCCGACAGGGCGAGGCCGGCGGTGAGGTAGAGCGCCACGAACGAGAGCGGCGGCACCAAGAGGTCGAGCGCGAGATCGAGGAGCATCGCGCTCCTGGTGCGGGCGGCGTCGCGCAGGAGCGGCAGAGCCAGGCGGCGGGCCAGCGCCAGGCGGCCCAGCTCCCAGCGGCGCCGCTGCGAGCCGGCGGCGGCTTCCGTCGAGACCATGGCGCTGGCCACGCTGGTCTCGTCGGCGTAGTGCACGCGGACGCCGGCGCGGCCCAGCGCGAGGCCGTACTCCAGATCCTCGACGATGGAGAACGCCTGCGCCGGATGCTCCCGCAAGAGCGCGGCGCTCAGGCACATGCCGTTGCCGCGCAGGCCGCACGAGAGCCCCAGGTTCTCGCGCGCGAGCGACCGCACCCGGTTGAAGAGCGCGAAGCCCAGCGCCATCAGCTGCGTCCTCCAGGAGTCAAAGGGGTTGAGCACCGCCGAGCCCGCCTGCACCGCCTGCGCGCCCTGCGAGAGGCGCGCGCCGAAAGCCTGCAGCAGATTGGCCGGCACCACGCTGTCGGCGTCCACCACCACCACCGCGTCGGCCCAGGCCTCGCGCAGGCTGTGCCCGAAGCCGTGCGCCAGCGCGTAGCCCTTGCCGCGCAGCGCGGGTTCGTCGCGGACCAGCACCTCGGCGCCCGCGGCCTGTGCGCGCACCGCGGTGGCGTCGGTGCAGTTGTCGGCGACCACCAGCACGCGGCGCAGCTGCCGCGGATAGTCCACCGCGAGCAGGCTCCGCACCGTCCGCGCGATGCCCGCCTCTTCGTCGTGCGCCGGGACGATCAGGTCGAAGCGCAGCGCCGGCGGAACCATCCGGGGCGCCGCCTTCCGCGCCGACCGGACGGCGAGGAGGAAGAGGTATCCGGAGACGAGGAGCGCCGGCAGCGCCAGTGCCGCGAGCAAGAGATCGATCATGACTCGCCGGCGGCGCGGGCGCGGCCGCGGATCGGCCGCTCCAACAGCTCTTCGAGGCGCGCGCGCAGGATCTCGTCGGGGACCGGCTTGACCAGGAAGGCGTCGGCCCCGACCTCGGCGGCGTGGGCGCGGTCGCCCGGGGAAGTGTGATCGCTGAGCAGCACCACCGGGACAGAGCTGTGGGCCGGCGAGCCGCGGATGAGCTCGCACAGCTCGTAGCCGGAGGAGTCGGGCAGGCGCAGCTCGACGCAGACCAGGTCCGGCACGAAGCGGGCGAGGACGTCCTTGGCCGCGGCGCCGTCGCCCGCGACCACCACCTCGACCCCCAGGCCCGCGATCACTTTGCGCAGGGCGAGCAGCTGGCGGGGATGGTCTTCAACCACGAGGATGGACTTCCGCTGCCGCCGCATCTTTGCCTCACCCTGAGAGCGCGCTCTTCAAGCGCTCCGGGGCAACCTATTCATTGCTCACAGGTGATCAAGCTGCCGCCGCGCCGAGCCGAAAACGGTGCGTTGGAGAGCGGACATCTTCGGCATCGGGCGTCCCCCATGCCCAGCTTTCCGCGACCATGTGGTGGCTGCGCCTATTCGCCCGGCACCTTCTCGGACCCCTCTTCGCGCCCGCGCGCGATCTGTGGTGGTCGGTGTTCGCCTTCAACGAAAGGACCGCGGCGGTCTG
>JANXXR010000531.1 GCA_025350525.1 Deltaproteobacteria bacterium | reverse complement strand
CGTTCAGGCGCGCACCCGGCTGGGTTCGGGAGCTGCGCCAAGCAGCGCCAACGGCAACGTCATCAAGTCCCTTCCAGCTCAATACTCGGTCACTAAGAACATCCTGATCGATGGGCTCGGCCGCGTGACCGCATCGCTCGAGCCTTACTTCTCAGCGAGTTCAGCCTACATCGATCCTCGAACCGCTACAGAGCTTAGCACGTCCGGACTGCATGCTACGGCCGTGGCCTACGACTCGCAGTCGCGCCCCACTTGCACGGTGTACGAGCCGGTTTCCGGATCGATCGTCGCCGCCCCGACGGACCCGGCCGCATGCGCTTCCAGCTACTCCGAAGGACCGAGCTACAAGCGGGTAACTCGCACTGCCTACGGCGTGGATGCGACTCTGGACGGTCGAGTCTACATGACCGTGGATTCGGTCGCGGACTGGGCTCCATCTGCATCGACTCCAGCGCGTCTCTACCTCGACTCGCTCGGCCGACTCCGGTACGCGCGGAACCCGAGCGGCACCTACCAGCAGACAACCTACGATCAACTCGGGCGCTCGACCAACGCCATCCGCTATCCAGGATTGCCGCCCTCGGGTTCGCCCACGGTGACCAGCTCTTGGACTTACGATAAGCGCGGCCGCGTGAGTGCGGAATTCGCCGACGCGAGCGGATACCGGACTTACAGCTACCTGCCGACCGGCGAGGCAGTCCAGGTGTTGCAGGACCCGACCTCGACGGGCACGACGTCAGACACGAACGCTGTGTGGAGCGTCCAGACCATCGGCAGTCTGGGCCGAGTGGTGGAGCGCGACGATTTCCGCTGGCAGAAGAATGGATCCTGCGGTTGGCAAACGCAGAAGGACGTCACGACGTTCTCCTACGATACTGCGTATCCTGGACAGGAGGCTAGTCGATACGGATATATGGCGGGTCGTTTGACGGCGGCGATGACCGCTTCCTCAACGGTCGCTCTGGGCTACAACGATCTCGGGATCCCGGTGGTCCGCGATGAATGGACCGGAGACAACCTGGGCCGGCACAGCATAGTCGACAGCCGTGGAGCGGACGGTCGGCTCCTGTCGCGAGCCATGACGAGTTCCTATTTTGTCGGCTACAACTCGCTCAGCACTTTTGGATACGCGGTCGGTTACGATTCGGCTGGCAATCCCGTGCAAATCAATCCCGCCTACGATTCGGCGGGCGTGTTCCACGCCATCACCGCGTCGGCCGCCTCGAGCGCGTACTGGCTGGCTGGCACCGGCGGCAGTGATCCGACGACGGGTCCCTTCGACGCACTGGGTCGGCTGTCGTCGGAAAAGTGGGACTCGGGTGCGGTGACGAAGGGCCGCACCTTCCTGCCGGGCTCAAACCTCCCCAGCGGCTTCTCGACCACGCTGACCAGTTCGGGCACGAACGTGTACACTGCGCAGTCGATGAGCTGGCAGGGCACGCTGCTCGCGGGGTACACGGTAACGAGCGCATGGGAGGGCTCCTCGGGCACCTCCTACGCGTCTGCCTACGACGCGGATGCGCACCTGTTGCAATGGTCGGCGGCGCCGATCGGCACGCTCGGCTCGGCCTCGCAGCAGTTCAACGAGGGATACACTTTCAGCCTCGAAAACCTCTCCACGGTCAACGCGACCAACAGCATCGGGGTGAGCATCGCCTCGACGTACCACTACGATGACGCGACTTCGAAGGAGCGGGTCACCTCGATCACGGCGCCGTCCGCACCGGTGACCGACTCCTACGTCTACGACCGTCGCGGGCGCGGGCTGATCACGCAGCACAAGCTCACCTCCTCACAGAACCCCGCGCAGGACGCCTACGAGTACGATAGCCAGAACCGGCTGATCTCCATCTCGCATCTGGGCGCCAAAGTGGAAGACCTGGCCTACGACGGAGTAGGGGATTTGTACTCTCGCGTCTTCACCAATGGCACGGACCAGGCGCGGTATTACGTGGGAGACGATCTCTCGTTGGTGGTACGCAATTCGGCGACCAAGATCGGCTACGCGCACATCCGACTCGGCGGGCAACGGATCGCGAGCTTCTGGGTAAGGGGCGCCGGCAGCACTAACACCACCGGGATCATCTATTACCACCGCGGCCAGCGGCGCGACGTGGTGGCGACGACAACCGCCGGTGGGCAGATGGGCGTGAGCTACCGCTACCTGCCGTCGGGTGCTGTCGACAAGACGGTCGGCACGGAAGACGACACAGACACTTCGGAGCTGGGCTTTATCGGCGGGTTGAAGCTGAGCGGAGGGCTGATCCATCTAAAAGCGCGAGCGTACTCGCCGGCGCTGCGCAGGTTCCTGCAGCCCGACACCGTGGATCTGCGGCGATACACTTATGCGCACGGGGATCCGGTGAACTTCGTGGATCCGAGCGGGCGTGATGAAACCGTAGGTACGCGTTCAATATGCAAGGCAGGCGACAACTGCTCTGTCACTTATATTCACCCAGAAGGTGGGCGGGATATTGCAAATGCTTTGGCCTCTGGCCAGTACGTGCAAATGTATTCGGAGGGTATAGGGACCTGCTCGGGAACGGATTGTACAGTGACGGCAACGGTGAGTTTCGTCCGCGTTGGAGGGCCATTCGAAGGATTAGGGGACGGAGGTGGAGGTAGCGCTACATCTGGCGCCGATCCGGCACCGCCCAGGCTCAAATGGCGAAGTCCCGACTTTATAAACTTGACAGTTAGCGTGGGGGCCTTGGCCAGCTGGAGTTTCAGCGCCTCCCTTGACAGATATGGGAATATATACCTGTCCGGAATCGGTCCAGGGGTTGGCAAAGCTCCGACGCTGTTGGGAGGCTCCATTACTGCGAACTGGCTGATTATGGACTATCAGCCGGGGCCAACTGACCTTGCGGAGTTTCTTGGTGGAATCGGAGGCGATGTCTCTGCGGGGTTTGGTGCCGGCATGAGCTATGCCGTAGGGAGCGGTAATCAATCGTTTGGCATAGGGGCGATGTCTCCGCAGCTCGGCGCTAGCCTTAGCTATGCGATGCCGTCAGGTAACGCAGGCTTCAATTGGGGAGCTTACCCATGAGCCGCTCATGGTATTCGCTGGTCTACGCTATTTCGATGTGCGGAATAGGTTTGCTTGCGCTGATACGCGCCGAGCGCGTCAGGACTTTTGGCATACGGCTCATTGGTTCGGGCAAATTCCCACGACTTGTGTGTTCGCCAATCACGCTTCTTAGCATTCGCTTTTCTGGGCTCATTGCGCTTGCGATAGGAGGGCTTGTACTCTGGACTCTCGGGTTCGGGCGGTGACTGGGTCCGATCTCACTTCAGGTGTACGAATGATTCGTGGGTTCCGCGCCGTGTGCGTTATAGGTCTTTCAATGCTGATGTCTTGTTCCATTCAGTTGGACCTCGCAGACGAGAACCAAGTGCGTCGGGAAGCGCTTAGAACAATTGCGACGTTTCATGCTTCCTTGAATGCACGCTCCATGGGGACGATTTACGATTTGTCGGATAGCTATCTGAAGCAAGCTCAAACAAGGGAAGCGGCGGAGCGCTACTTGGTTGATGTCGTTGATCGTTTTGGGGCGTACTGCAAAACCTCACGCATCGACGTGAGCGTTGTTCGGCGGGCTCCTCCGGAGGTGCGGGCTGTTGTAGGAGTCAAGTGTGAAAAAGGCGACGCTACTGAATTGTTTGTGCTGCGTAGAGAAAGGGGGACGATGTTGGTGGCAGCCTATCGTGTGTTTGCTGGCGTGACGACTCCGAGAACCGGTCACTAGAAGCAGTTTCAAAACCCGTCTCGGCAAAAGCGAAGCGAGTCTGATCACTTGCGTCACTTGTTCTTGGTGCTACTGCCGCTGCGGTGGTAGCTTACAGTTTACCTGCCGTTGTCGTTGGCTCCGCCATCGAAGGGGCGGTCGCAACTGTCACTCACTTCACCAACAGCGCTGGCCGTAATGCCATCTCTGCGACCGGCGGACTGCGGCCGGGCACATTCGTCGCTTTGCCCAGCGAGGTGTCTGGGATGTCTAGGTATCCGCTTCGCTCAGGCAGCCACGAGGGATAGTGGGGGGCGTCCAGCGAGCGTCGCGTAGGTGGGCGGCCGCGTGAAAGCGCGCTCGAGCAAGCGCTGGAAGAGCAGCC
>JANXXR010000696.1 GCA_025350525.1 Deltaproteobacteria bacterium | reverse complement strand
CCAGCGTCTCGCCGCGCGCGATCTGGCTGTCCTGCGTGGGCAGGGTCACCGCGCTTCCGCCCAGCTGGCCGATGGCCGCCTCGAAGGAGATGCGGGTCCGCGTCGAGGCCTTCTCGAAGAGCAGGAGCAGCGAGCGTCCCGCGAGCGTGTGCACCGGCTCGTGCAGGCGCCGCTTCGCCTTCAGCTCGTGGGTGCGGCGGAAGAGGGCGCGGTGCTCCTCGAGGGAGAGGTCGCCCAGCTGCAGGAAATCCTTCTTCACGGTGCTCCCTTCACAGCGCTGCAACCTTCAGCTCTTCGAAGATGCGCCCGAGCCGCGGCGTGTGCCTGGCCAGCGACTCCGCCTGGTGCGCACGCTCGCGAAGGAACTGGATCTGCGCGTCGATGGACGCAGGCCCGGTGCCGCCCGCGTTCTGCTTGCGCGCGACCGAGGCCACCGCGTCGGCGGCGCCGAGGATGGCGGCGGTGAAGCGCGGATCGATCTGCTGCGCTAGTTCCAGCGGCGCCTTCGAGAGCGGGACGCCCGCCTCGGTGCACTTGCGCACCAGGGCGCCGGTGAGCTTGTACGCCGTGCGAAAGGGAATGCCCGTCTGCGCCAGCGCTTCGGCGATGTCGGTGGCCGCGGTGGCGCCGTCGGCCAGCGCCGCCCGTCCGCGCTCGCCGTCGAAGCGGATGCGCGAGAGCCCGAGCCGCAGCATCCTCACCACCGAGATGATGAGCGGCCCCGTCTCCAGCAGCGGCTGGCGGTCCTCCTGAAGGTCGCGGTTGTATCCGCCGGGCAGCCCTTTCATGGTGACCAGGAGCGCGGTCAGGTTGCCGACCGCGCGCCCGCACTTGCCGCGGATCAGCTCGAAGAGATCGGGATTGCGCTTCTGCGGCATCATCGACGAGCCCATGGCGATCTCGTCGTCGAGCCTGAGGTAGCCGAACTCGGCGGTGGAGAAGTCGATGACGTCGGTGGCGACGCGGCTGGATTGGATGAGGATCCGCGCCGCGGCGTAGGCGAGGTCGAGGGCGAAGTCGCGGTCGCCGACGGTGTCGAGGCCGTTGGCGGTGATGCTGCCGAAGTGCAGCAGCTTCTTGACCAGCTCGCGGTCGATGGGCAGCGAGGTGCCCGCCAGCGCGCCGACGCCGAGCGGCAGGTCCGAGGGCGGGTGCAGCTTGCGCAGGTCGCGCTGGAACATGGCGCCCCAGGCGCAGAGGTAATAAGCGGCGCTGACCGGCTGCGCGCGCTGGCGGTGCGTGTAGCCGGGCAAGAGGGTGTCGCGCTCGCGGTCGGCGCGGTCTGCCAGCTCGCGAAGCAGGAGCGCCATCTCTTCCAGCGCCAGCGCGCACTGCTCGCGGACGTGCAGGCGCAGGTCGAGCGCGATCTGATCGTTGCGCGACCGCGCCGTGTGCAGCATGCCCGCCGACTCGCCCAGCGCGCGGGTGAGCAGCGTCTCGACGGCCATGTGCACGTCTTCCTCGTCGGGCAGGTCGGTGGCGGCGTACGCCTTGACCAGCTCGGCGCGGATCAGCGCCGCCGCCTCGCGCGGCACGATGCCTTGGCGCGAGAGCATGATCAGGTGCGCCATCGACCCGACCACGTCCTCGCGCAAGAGCTGCCGGTCGAGCGGCAGCGAGCTGGAGAAGGCGAGCACCTCGGGCAGGAGCTGGGCCCCTCCCGACGCCGCCCCCGACCCGACGATGCTCACTGGTCGATTCCGCCGTGCTGCCGGCTGAACTCCTGCAGCTGGAGCCCGAGCAGGTGGATGAAGCCTTCGGCGGCGCGGTGGTCGAAGCGGTCCTCGACGCCGTAGGTGCTGAGCGCGTGGTTGTAGAGGCCGTGCGGCGAGCTGCGGCCCACCACTTTCATCGAGCCCTTGAAGAGCTTGAGGGTGACCTCTCCCTCGACGGTGGCCGCCAGCTGGTCGTTGAAGGCCTGCAGCGCGAGCCGCAGCGGGCTGAACCAGAAGCCCTCGTAGGTGAGCTGCGCGAACCGCTGGTCGAGCTGGGACTTCACGCGCAGGGCGTCTCCCATGATGGTGAAGCGCTCGAGCTCCTGGTGCGCCGCGATCAGGGCCACCGATGCCGGGCATTCGTAGTTCTCCCGGCTCTTGATGCCGACCACGCGGTCCTCCATGAGGTCGATGCGGCCGACGCCGTTCTGCCCGGCGATGTCGCCCACCTTCTGGATGAGCGCGGCCGGCGACAGCTTCTCCCCGTTGACGCTCACCGGCAGGCCCTTGACGAAGGCGATCTTCAAATAGGCCGGCGACGCGGGCGCGTCCTCGATGCTCCGGGTCCAGGCGAAGGCGGCCTCGGGCGGCTCCTGCGCCGGGTCCTCGAGGATGCCGCCCTCGATGCTGCGGCCCCACAAATTTTCGTCGATGGAGAAGGGCGACTTCTTCGAGGTGGGCACCTCGATGCCGTGCTTGGCCGCGTACTCCATGGCGGCGTCGCGGGTGATGTTGCGCTCCCGCTGCGGAGCCAAAATCTTCAGTTCGGGGGCCATGCCTTTGACCGCCAGGTCGAAGCGCACCTGGTCGTTGCCCTTGCCGGTGGCGCCGTGGGCGACCGCGCTGGCGCCGTGCTTGCGGGCGGCGACCACGAGGTGCTTGGCGATGAGCGGCCGGCTCAGCGCCGCGCTGAGCGGGTAGACGCCCTGGTAGAGCGCGTTGGCCTGCAGCGCGGGCCAGCAGAACTGGGTGGCAAACTCCTCCTTGGCGTCCACGATCTCGGTGGCGATGGCGCCCGCCTTCTTCGCCTTCTCGCGCAGCTTTTCGGTGTCGCGCGACTCACCCACGTCGGCGTGGCAGGCGATGACGTCATAGCCGTAATCGTCGGTGAGGATGCGGACGAGGATGCTGGTGTCGAGCCCGCCGGAATACGCCAGAACGACCTTTTGCCTGCTCATGGGTGCTCCCTTCCAAAGAGTTGCTGGATGCGCTGGGCGAGCCGCCGCGTGGGCACGCTGCGCGCGGGGGTCGCGAAGATGGTGTCGTCGCCGGCCAGGGTGCCCAGGCACTCCGGCATGCGGGCGTTATCGATGGCGAGCGCGACGGCGGAGGCCATGCCGGGCCGCGTGCGCAGGACCACCAGCGATTCGTTGTCGGCGAGCGAGAGGATGGTCTCGCCCAATTCGAGCAGCTGGGGCGCGGCCTGGGCGCTGACCGCCTCCAGCTCGTAGACCGCGCCCTCGGGCCGTGAGACCCGCAGCACGCCCAACTCGGCCAGGTCGCGCGAGAGGGTGGCTTGCGTGGCCGCGATGCCGTCGCGCCGGAGCGTCTCCACCAGCTCCTGCTGGCTGGTGATCTTCTTCGTCCGCAGCGTGCGGCGGATGGCCTCCTGCCGCGCCAGCTTGGGGTGCTTGCCAGGGTGCTTGCCGCCCAGCCTGCGCACTTGATCAAGAGGTCTCATGCCGAGATCCAGGAGCCGACGCCCTTGTCGGTGAAGAGCTCGCCGATGATGGAGTGGGGCACCCGCCCGTCGAGGAGGTGGACGTTGGGCACGCCCCGCGCCAGCACGGTGAGGATGCTCTTTGCCTTGGCGATCATGCCGCCCACGATGGTGCCGTCGGCGATGAGCGCCTCGACGTCCTTGCTGGTCAGCTGCCCGATCAGCTCGCCGGCCTTGAGGATGCCCGGCACGTCCGAGAGGTAGATGAGCTTCTGCGCACCGACGGCGACGGCGATCTCGGCGGCCACGGTGTCGGCGTTGATGTTGTAGCTCTGCCCGTCTTCGCCCAGCCCGACGGGAGAGATGATGGGCACGTAGCCTTGCGAGAGGAGCATCTCGAGGAAGTCCTTGTTGATGCGGGTGACCTCGCCCACCTGCCCCAGGTCGCGGCCCTCCGAGACCAGCTTGCGGGCGCGGATGAGCCCGCCGTCCTTGCCGGAGACGCCGACGGCGTGGGCGGCGCCTTCCTGGTTGAGCAGGGTGACGAGCTCGGTGTTGATGGAGCCGGTCAGCACCATCTCGACGACCTTGACGTCGCTGGCGTTGGTGACCCGCTGGCCGTCGACGAACTCGGCCTTGCCGCCCAGCTTCTCCAGCGTGCGGGTGATCTCGGGGCCGCCGCCGTGGACGACGATGGGCCGCAGCCCGGCGCTGCGCAGGAGCACGATGTCGTCGCAGAACGACTTCTTCAGCGACTCCTTCACCATGGCCGCGCCGCCGTACTTGATGACGCAGCGGGTGCCGGAGAACTTCTTGATGTAGCCGAGCGCGTCCACCAGCAGCTGGACCTTGAAGGTCGGGCTGTAGTTGGAGAGCCGGTCGTCCTTGGCCATGCCGCCGTCGGGCTTGGCGACGATGAGCGAGGTGTAGTCGGCGTTGATTTTCACGTAGTCGTAGGAGAGGTCGCAGCCCCAGGCCTCGCCGGTGCCGCCGCCGCGGCGCAGGTCCACGTGGACCTTGACCTCGGGCTCGCGCATCCGCGCCTTGAGCACGCTGACCTCGTAGGCGAGGGGCGCGCGGTCGTAGACGGGGAGGCCCTGCACCAGCACCCGCGCGTCGGAGGGCAGGATGGCGTAGCCCGCGGTGCCGGCCCGGGCGCCCATCGACGACAGCACCCGGCCCCAGTTGGGATCGGCGCCGAAGATGGCCGCCTTGACCAGGCTCGAGCCGGCGCAGGCCTTGGCCAGATCGACGGCGATGTCGTCGGAGGGCGCGCCCTCGACAGAGATGTCGAGGAGCTTGGTGGCCCCCTCGCCGTCGGCGGCGATCTCCTTGGCCATCTGCCGGCAGAGGTCCGAGAGCGCGGCCGAGAAGATCTCGAAGCCCGCCCCCGCGTCCTCGAGGACAACGTTGCCAGCGCGCCCGTTGGCGAGGGCGAAGACGCAGTCGTTGGTGCTCATGTCGCCGTCGACCGTGAGCGCGTTGAAGCTCTTCTTCATCGCCAGGACCAGCGCCTTCTGCAAGAGGGGCGGCGCGATGGCGCAGTCGGTGGCCACCACCGCGATCATGGTGGCGAGGGCCGGCGCGATCATGCCCGAGCCCTTGCAGATGCAGGTGAGCGTGACCTCCCGCCCGTCGATCTGCACCGTGCGCGAGGTCAGCTTGATGCGCGTGTCGGTGGTCATGATCGCCTCGGCGGCCATCACCGCGTCGGCCTTGAGCGAGGCCACCAGCGTCGGCGCCGCGGCCACGATCTTGTGCGCCGGCAGGCGGTGTCCAATCACGCCCGTCGAGGCGCTCAGCACGCTCTCGGCCGGGACTTTGAGGGCGCTGGCCACGGCCTCGCAGACGGTGGTGACGTCGAAGAGGCCTTCGGGCCCGGTGAGCGCGTTGGCGTTGCCGCTGTTGATCACCACCGCGCGCGCGGTCCCCGAGGGCAGGCGCTTCTCCGCGTCGAGGACCGGCGCCGCTTTGGCGAGGTTCTGCGTGAAGCAGCCGGCGGCGGAGCAGGGCGTCTCGCTGTAGACGAGGGCCAGGTCCTTGCGGTTGGGCTTGATGCCGGCCTGCATGCCGGCCCAGAGGAAGCCCTTGGGCGTCTTCATCACGGATGGAATCCTCGCAAGCTGTCGAGGCCGGCCGTCTCGGGCCAACCCTGGATGAGGTTGAGGTTCTGCACCGCCTGTCCGGCGGCGCCCTTGACCAGGTTGTCGATGGCCGAGATCACCACCACCGTCTCGCCGTCGGTGGCGACTGCGAGCTGGCACCGGTTGGTGCCGGTGACGCCCTTGAGCGAGACCTGGTCGGGGTTCTCGAGGATCTCGACGAAGGGCGCGTCTGCATATTTATGCAAGAAGGCCGAGCGCAGCTGGTCGAGGTTGCGCCCCGCCGCGAGCCGCGCGTAGCAGGTGGCGAGGATGCCGCGCTTGGCCGGCAGGAGGTGCGCAGTGAAGGTCAGCTTGCGGCCCAGCGTCTGCGCCATCTCGGGCTGGTGCTGGTGGCGCAGGACCTTGTAGGCCTTGAAGTCCTCGTCCACCTCGGCGAAGGAGAGATCTTCCGACGCCTTGCGCCCGGCGCCGGTCACGCCGGAAGCCGCGTCGACGATGAAGGGACCTTCGACCAGTCCGGCCTCGATGAGGGGCGCGAGCGCGAGGGCCGCCGCCGTCGGATAGCAGCCCGGGTTGGCCACGAGCCTCGTGCCCGCGGGCGGCTTCGACAACTCCGGCAGGCCGTAGACTGCCTCGGAGAGGAGGTCGGTTCGCGGATGCTCGAAGCCGTAGAACTTTGGATAGAGCGCGGCGTCGCGCAGCCGGAACGCCCCCGACAGATCGATGACGCGGACGCCCTGGGCATGCAGCGCCGCCGCGGTCTCGAGCGAGACTTCGGCGGGCGTGGCCAGCAGCACCACCGCGCACTCGCGGGCCAGCGCGACCACCTGGCTGGCCGGCGCGTACTTGAGCTTGCCCGCGGCGCCCGGCAGCCCCACCCGGCGCGCCGCCGTCTCGCCGGCCCACTTGTCGCTGCCGAGCAGCTTGAGCTCGACGTGCGGATGGAGCGCGAGGATCCGGCTGGCTTCCAGCCCGGAGTACCCCGAAGCCCCGATGATGCCGATCGGCACGCTCTGCATGATGCTGCATACTTATGCAGTCGCCGCGCATGCGCAAGCGAAATCGTTCAGGGTGCGCTCGCCTGCCTGAAGCCCGAGGCGCTGTCCTTTCCCGTTGATTTTCCCTTGGCACCCCGGCAAAGATTGCGTTCGCGCGCGGCCGGCCCCAGCGGGACCGGCCGCATTTCGTTTCCCTCTGCGACTTTCACGACCGCGAAGAAGGCAACCGGCGATGGCAGGCGACAGCATTCCCATGACCCAGTCGGGCGCCGACGCGATCAAGCGCGAGCTGAAGCACCTCAAGTCCGTCGAGCGGCCGAAGAACGTCGCCGACATCTCCACCGCCCGCGACCACGGCGACCTGCGCGAGAACGCCGAGTACCACGCGGCCAAGGAGAAGCAGTCGCACATCGCGGGGCGCATCGAGATGCTGGAGGACCGGCTGGCGCGGGCGGAGATCATCGACGTCAAGAAGCTCTCCGGCGACCGCGTCGTCTTCGGGGCCACCGTCAAGCTCGAGGACAGCGACTCCGGCCAGAAGGCGCAGTACATCATCGTCGGCGAGACCGAGGCCGACTTGAAGAAGGGCCGCATCAGCGTCACCAGCCCCATCGCCCGCGGCCTGGTGGGCCGCGAGGTGGGCGACAGCGTCACCATCCGGACGCCCGGTGGCGAGCGCGAGTACGAGATCCTCGAGGTGCTCTTCGTCGAGTACCAGGTCGACGAAGAGAGCGCTTAGCCAGCCAGCAGCCGACGTCCGGCGCGAGAGGCCGATGGCCCCAGCCCCCAAAGACGATGCGCTCTCCCTGGCGCTCTCGCCCCTGCTGGGACCGCTGCGCTTCGCCGGGCGCGCCGGCGTCTCCCGCCTGAAGGACCTGGAGCCGCTGGTGGCGAGCGTGGTCGCCTCGGCGAAGCCGTACGCGTCGCCAGCGTCGGGGCCGCGGCTCGACCGCATCGCCGCGCTGGCCCACGGCTTCGACTCCGCCGGCGAACCCGGGCGCAAGAAGGCGCTGGCGGCGCTGGTCCGCGAGCTCTCGGCGCTGGTGGACCTTCCCGAGGATCTTTCGGCGCTGGGAGGGCCGATGTCAGACCCTCCTGCCAAGCACGCGGGGATGAGACAAGCGGCAGCTCCCAAGGCCACCGAAGGCCCGCTCGCCACTCCCGTCCTGCAGCTCAAGGGCGTCGGCCCGGCGCTGGCCGAAAGGCTCGCGCAGAAGGGCCTCGCCACCGTCGAGCACTTGTTGCTCAACCTGCCGCGCCGCTACGAAGACCGGCGCACGCCGCGCACCATCGAGCAGGCGCCGGTCGGCGAGCGGTCGGTCATCGCCGGGCGCATCGTCAAGGCTTCGGAGGCGCGGGGGCGGCGGCGCAGGCTCGAGGTGCTGGTTCGCGACGAGGCGGGCGGCACGCTGGTGTGCATCTGGTTTCACTACCGGCCGTCGCTGCTGGAGCGGTTCACCAAGGCTTTTCTGGCCCACGTCCTCGTCTCCGGCGAGGTGCGCGAAGGCTTCCACGGCTCCGGCAAGGTGATGCACCACCCGGACATCGAGCTGCTCTCGGCGGCCGGCGAGATGCCGCAGGCCGACGCACTCGGAGACGACTCGTTCGGCCGCGTGGTGCCCGTCTACACCGACGTCGAAGGCGTGCCCCCGCGGACCTTCCGGCGCATCGTCAAGCGCGCGGTGGACGAGTACGCGCGCTTCGTCCGCGACGTGCTGCCCGCGCCGGTGCGCAAGAGCCAGAACCTGCTCGGGCTGGAAGAAGCCATCCGCGAGTCGCACTTTCCCGATCGGTTCGCCGCCGAGCTGGCGCGGGGAGTGCCGGGAGGAGAGCCGCGGCGCAGGCTCGCCTTCGAGGAGCTGTTCGTGGTGCAGCTCGGGCTCGCGCTGCGGCGGCGGGGGGTCAAGGTCGAGCCGGGCATCGCCTTTCGCGCCACGACCGAATCGCTGCGGCGCATCGTCGGGGAGCTGCCCTGGCCGCTCACGGGAGCGCAGGAGCGGTCGGTGCAGGAGATCGCCGCCGACATGCGAAGGACCGAGCCGATGAGCCGGCTCCTCCAGGGCGACGTCGGCAGCGGCAAGACGGCGGTGGCGCTATGCGCGGCGCGGCTCGCGGTGGAGGACGGCTACCAGGCGGCGCTGATGGCCCCCACCGAGCTCTTGGCCGAGCAGCACGCGCACTCGCTGCGAGCGCTGCTCCGGGGCGCGCGGGTCCACGTCGAGCTGGTGAGCGGCAGCCTCTCTTCGCGCGAGCGGAGCCACGCCTCGCGGTTGCTCCATTCGGGGACGGCGCAGATCATCGTCGGCACCCACGCGCTGGCGGAGGAGGCCACTTCGTTCCACAAGCTGGGCCTCGTCATCATCGACGAGCAGCACCGCTTCGGCGTGATGACGCGGGCGCGGCTCATGTCCAAGGGCCACCGCCCCGACGTGCTGGTGATGACGGCGACGCCGATTCCGCGCACGCTGGCGCTGACGCTCTACGGCGACCTCGACACTTCGGTGCTCGACGAGCTGCCGCCGGGCCGCACGCCCATCGCCACCAAGGTGTTCAAGGACGCCGCGCGGGAGAAGGCGTACGACGTCATCCGCAAGGAGCTGAAGGCGGGACGGCAGGCCTACGTGGTGCTGCCGTTGGTGGAGGAGAGCGAGAAGCTGGCCGACCTGAAGGCCGCCACCAAGGAGCGCGACCGGCTGGCCCTCGAGGTCTTTCCAGAGGTTCGCATCGGCCTCGTGCACGGACGGCAGTCGCCGGCGGAGCGGCAGGAAGCGATGGAGCGGTTTCGCAGCGGGGACGATCGCATCCTCGTCGCCACCACCGTCATCGAGGTCGGGGTGGACGTGCCCAACGCCACGGTGATGCTCATCGAGCACGCCGAGCGGTTCGGGCTCTCGCAGCTCCACCAGCTTCGCGGGCGGGTCGGTCGCGGCGCCGCCAAGTCCTGGTGCCTGCTGCTCACCGGCACCTCCGGCGCCGAATGGGGGCCGGTGGCGCGGGAGCGTCTCAAGGTGATGGAGGAGACCACCGACGGCTTCCGCATCGCCGAAAAAGATCTCGAGCTGCGCGGGCCGGGAGAATTTCTCGGCACGCGACAGAGCGGAATGCCCGACTTCGCGGTGGCCGAGATCGCGCGCGACCAGGCCATCTTGCAGCAGGCGCGGGAGGAGGCGTTCCGGCTGGTCGAGGACGACCCCGATCTGCGCAAGCCCGAGAACTTTCCTCTCCGCGAGCAACTGAAGAGGTCCCGCCTCTCACTCGCGCGGGTCGGCTAGAAGCGAAAGCGCACCACGGAGGCACGGAGTCACAGAGGGTTTGGCTTGCCGCGGTTGCCGCCGGGGTTGCTCGGGCGGCCGCCTTCGCTCCCAGGCCCACCCAAGCTCTTCTCCGTGCCCTCCGTGCCTCCGTGGTGCGCTTTGCTTTGTCAGGCGGCGACGATTCCGTTGCGGATGGCATAGCGCACCAGATCGACCACGGAGTGCAGCCCCAGCTTGGCCATCAGATTCATCCGGTGCGTCTCCACCGTCTTGAGCCCGATGCCCAGCGCCGCCGCCACTTCCTTGTTGGTCTTGCCTTCGGCGAGCAGCTGCAGGCACTCGCGCTCGCGCGGGGTCAGCGGCGCTCCCGGCGGCATCTCCTCCGAGGGCCGCAGCCCGTCGCCGGAAAGGAAGCCCGCCAGCACCAATTCGGAGACGCGCGAGGTGAAGAACGGCTTGTGCGCGCTCACCGACTCCACCGCCGACAAGAGGAGCCGGCCCGCGTCCGACTTGAGCACGTACCCGCGCGCCCCGGCCCGCAGCACCTCCCGGATCACCTCCTCCGTCTCGTAGACGGTGAGGATGAGCACCTCGGTGCGCGGCGCCGCCTTGACGATGCGCCGGGTGGCCTCGAGCCCGTTTAGCTCGGGCATCCCGATGTCGAGGACGACCACGTCGGGCTTGGCCACGGTGGCGCGCTCCACCGCCTCGCGCCCGTTGGACGCCTCTCCCACCACTTCGAAGCCGGGCTCCGACTCGAGCAGCGAGCGCAGCCCCTTGCGCACCACCTCGTGGTCGTCGGCGATGAGGATGCGCGTGCGGGTCATGGCGACTCGCTCCGGATCCGCGCCCGCACCAGCGTGCCCGGCGACGCGCGCAGGATCTCGAGCTTCCCGCCCAGCTGCGAGAGGCGCTCGCGCATCCCCGCGATGCCCACCCCGACGGCGCCCGGGTTCGCCACGTCCAGCCGCTCGCACACCTCGAAAGGAACCCCCACGCCCTGGTCCTCGATCTCCACCACCACCTCCGGTCCGCTGCGCCGCAGCCGCACCGACGCGCTCGGGCTCCCCGAATGGCGGTGCACGTTGGTCAGGCTCTCCTGCACGATGCGGAAGAGGGTGATCTCCAGCTCGGTCGAGAGCCGCCCCAGGTCGTCGGCGATGTCCAGCCGGACCTCGACGGCGCTGCGCTGCGCGAAGCCGTGCACCAGCCAGCGCAGCGACGAGGGCAGGCCGGCCTCCTCGAGCAGCGGCGGATGGAGCAGGTGCGAGAGCGTGCGGATCTCGCGCGAGGTCTGCGCGGCCAGCCCCAGCGAGTCCTCCAGCGTCTCGGCGGCCTGCGGCGGCAGCGCCATCCGCTCCATGCGCTGCAGGTTCATCGAGAGCGCCGCCACCGTCTGCGCCGCCGACTCGTGCAGCGCCCGCGCGATGCGGCGGCGCTCCTAGTCCTGGAGGTGGAGGAAGCGGCCCGAGAGGCCGCGGATGGCGTCCTCCGCCTGCTTGCGCGCGTCGATGTCCTGCACCACCGCGATGACGAGGGCGGTGCCGGGAAGCATCGTCAGCGTGGTCCGGCCCCACCGGCGCGTGCCGTCCGAGCGCAGGTAGCGGCGCTCCAGATCCAGCCGCTCCACCCGGTGCGTTACGAGCTCGCGCAGGTCGTGCATGGTGGAGGCGAGGTGCTCCGAGTCCACCAGGTCGCGCAGGCTCCGTCCGGAAAGCTCCTGCGGCGCGTAGCCGAGGAAGTCCGCATAGGCGTGGTTGACCCGGACCACCGTTCCGTCGGCGGTGCCGAGCGCGAAGCCGACGCCGGCGCTCTCGAACACGGCGCGAAAGCTCTCGTCGTCGGGGAGCAGGGCGCCCGGCAGCGCGCGCCGGACCAGCGGGCCCAGGAGCGCTGCCGCCTGCTCGACGGCGGCGAGGACCAGAGGGGCGGGCGGCTCGGCGGATTCCGAGAAGAGCTCCACCGCTCCCAGGAGCGCGCCGTCCGCGACGATGGGGCAGGCCACCATCGAGCGGAACCCTGCCGCGACCAGAGCGCGCGGATCGCCGGTCAGCTCCGCGCTCCATGCGGCCGATCGCCCCGCCACCGCGCCTCCGGCCAGCTCCTGTCCGGCGCGCAGTTGAAGGCGCGCGCAAGCGTCCTGGAAGCCCGCGCCTCCTCCGAAGACCGCGCCGCCGGCCCCCGTCAGCCCGGACGCCGCGGAGGCCAGCAGCACGTCGCCGGCCAGGAAGCCTGCCGCCGGGCAGAGCAGGGCCAAGGCTTCCCGCAGCGCGGCCGCGGGATCCGGCGCGGCCGCGGCCAGCCCGGCGAGGTCGTGCAGCGCCCAAAGGATCGCAGCAGCGCCGCCGTCACCCGCCAACGGCTCGCTTGCCTGGTTGTTCGCGCCGGTCACCGCGGTCACGTATGCTGCAGGCCCAACTGCGCGCAAGGGCCGACTATCGAATCGGTGATCCACCTGAGATTGACCTCGGGTAATATACGGGGGCACTTGCAGGCTGTTTGAGTTAGAAAACAGGGCCTGCCCGGGTTTTGACTCGATACTGCG
>JANXXR010000432.1 GCA_025350525.1 Deltaproteobacteria bacterium | reverse complement strand
TGGCGCTCTTCCACGCGGGCCTCGAGCCGCTCTCGCCGCGGCTGGCCCGGCGTGCGGCGGCGATGCTGGAGTCGTTCATCTCCGCCGTGCACGTCGGCTCGGGCTGGAAGCTCTTCGGCTTCTTCCTCCTGACGGGGCTCTGCTGGGGGCTCAACGCCTTCGGTTTCGGGCTGCTGGCGCCGGCCTTCGGCTTCACCGGCCTGACGCCGCTCATGCTGGCGGTGATGCTCACCATCCAGGTGGTCGGCGTGATGGTGCCCGCCGGGCCGGGCATGGTCGGCACCATGCAGTTCTTCACGCAGGCGGGGCTCTCGCTCTTCGCCGCCGACGGCTTCTCCGCCCACGGCGCGGCGCTGGCCAACACCATCTGGCTGCTGCAGTTCGGCGAGCAGTGCACGCTGGGCCTCGTCTTCCTCCTGGCGGGGCACGTCTCGCTCAAGGGCCTGTTGGGGGCGTCGGCCGCGCTCGACGAGGCTCCCGCCGCACCTTGACGGCGATTTCACTCGCCGCTATCTTCCGCGCCCTTTCGGCGGCGTAGCTCATCCGGCTAGAGCGGCGGTCTCATAATCCGCAGGTAGGTGGTTCGAGTCCACCCGCCGCCACCATTTCGACCCCAGCCGGCGCCAGCTTCAGGAACCGACGGGCGTCTCCCACCCGCGGCAGGTTGTTGAACATCACGTACACCTCGCCGGTTCGCGGGGTCATCTTCCACAGCCGCCGCAGCTCCGGGTCGGAGTAGACGTGCCGGGCGCCGCTGATGCCGTGCAGCCGAAAGTATGTGACCGGCGCAGGCCGCTCGGTGGGCGGATCCACGAACGGATCGACGACGTGAACGAGCCCCAGCTCGTCGCAGAGCGCCCGCGCGAGCGCGACCTCCCCGGTCCAGGCCTTGCCGCGCGGCTCCCAGAGGAGGCGCACCCCCGGTTCCCTCGCCAACTTGCCGAAGAAGGCTCTCATCCTCGCGACGTTCTCCGGCACCGGCTTGAAGCTGGCCGGACACTGGAAGAGCACGGCCGTCGCGCCGAGGATTCGCCGGCACTCCACCGTGCGCTTCCATGCCGCCCACACCACCGGCGAGTCCCGGAAGCTGCCGCAACCGGTGCGATCCAGCGCGGTCCGCATGCGCCGGTAGGTGGGGCTCGCCGCGTCGTGCGTGATCAATTGCCACGCCTTCAAGGTGAATTCGAACCCCGGCGGCATCAGCGAAGCCCAGCGCTGCAGGGTCAGGTTGGCAGGCGGCTCGTAGAACGTTTGCTGCGCCTCGACGACCGGGAAGTGCAACGGATAGTCGCCCATCGCCATGCTGAAGCCGCACAGGCCGACCTTGATCGCCACCCGGGGAATCTAGCCACTACCTACCTCACGCCTCCAGCCGGCCGAGCGAGCCCTTCCCTATTCCGTCTTCGTGCGGGCGTGAGCATCCTTCCCATGGGGGGGCGCCACTATGCGCTGGTCGTGTCTCTTGCTTTCAGCGGCCGTTGCTCTGGGATGCGGCAAGAGCGCAGGGCCCGTGGCCACGGTGGCGAGTCCCGCCCCCTAGCGATTCACTTTGCGGCTCTCCGCTTCGGGACCGGGCGCCATCCGGGGCACGCAGCTGGCGTCGGACTGCCGCGGCGAGTGCCAGCTCACCGTCGAAGCAGGCGCCGCCCTTCACCTCGAGGCGGCCGGAGATCCCGACGCAGCTTTCAAGGGATGGTCCGGAGCCTGCACGGGCGCGGCGGCCTGCGATCTGGTCGTTCGGCAGGACGCCTCGGTGACGGGCTTCTTCGAAAAGGTGCCCAAGCCGTCGAGGCTGCTCGAAGTCGCCGTCAACGGCGCGGGCTCGGTGCGCAGCGACCCGCCCGGAATCGACTGTCCCTCTCGCTGCGCCGCCACCTTCGACGAAGGCGTGGTGGTCCGACTGACATCGAGCTCAGGCCCGGGGACCGACTTCACAGGCTTCGGAGGCGGGTGCACCGGTCCCGCCTGCGCGATGACGCTCAGCGCCGACGAGAAAGTGTGGGCCACCTTCGTTCAGCGCGACGTCACCCTGAGCGTGCAGGTTGACGGCGACGGACGAGTGACTTCCACACCGGCGGGCATCGACTGCTCGAAGAGCTGCGCCTTGGCCTTCGCTCCCGGAACGGCGGTGTCGCTGACGCCTCTTCCAGCTCCGGGCCAGAGGTTCACCGGCTTCCATGGCGCCTGCAGCGGCGGCAATTGCGCGCTGCAGCTCGCCGGGGATGCACAGGTCTTTGCTTCCTTTGCTCCGATCCCGTTGCACCAGCTCACCGTGGCCCTGGCCGGATCGGGCCGTGGCCGCGTCACTTCGATGCCGGCCGGCATCGACTGCCCGGGGGCGTGCACGGGCCACTTCCTCGAGGGTACCTATGTGACGCTTTCGGCGACGGGCGACGTTCTCTCCCGCTTCGCCAGTTGGAGCGGCGCCTGCTCGGGCGCCCGGTGCACGGTGACCATCCTGGCGGAGACGGCGGCGGTGGCGCAGTTCGATCAACGCCGCTACCGCGTGCTCGACGTCGGCGACCACGGCCTCGGCTCGTGGAACGTGGTCAGCGGCATGAGCCCGCACATCTACAGATCGTCGGTGACTGGAGCCCCTCAACGCCGCAGGTGTTCCTCTGGAATTGGTCCACGGAGGTCCCCTCCCTGCCGGGAAATGCAAATGCGCTGGCGGTCAATGACAACGGAGTGGTGGTCGGGACCACCTGGAGCCAGACCGTCTCGCCCCACGCCTATCGCTGGGAACGAGGAGTGCTCACCAACCTCTCCTTTCCAGGCGAGATCGACAGCGATGCACAGGCGATCAACAGCGACGGCGTCGTGGTCGGCAGATACTGGTCTTTCAATGGCCCCTTTGCCCATGTGCACGCCGTCTCGTGGAACGCAAACGGCAACCCCACAGACCTTGGCTCGCTGGGCGGCGCCTTCAACTCAGCGGAGGCTCTCGGCATCAACGCGTCGGGAATCATCGTGGGAGATTCGGGCTCCGACGACGGGCAGATGCATCCAGTGCGTTTCCGCAGCCCGGGAGTGGTCGACGATCTCGGCACCCTCGGCGGATCCTATGGCTATGTCTGCGCCATCAGCGACACCGGCATCATCGTCGGCACGTCGACCATCGACGCGGCCGGCAAAATGCGCCACGGTTTTCTCTATGAGAGCGGCCGGATGACCGACATCGGCAGCTTGCCGGGGATGGAAACCAGCACCCTCTATTCCGTCAATTCTGCGGGCCTCGCGGTGGGCGCCTGCTTTAGCAACCTCGGCGTGCGGGGCGTGGTCTACGGCGCCGGGCGACTCATCGACCTCAACACCGTCGTCGACGGAACCGACTGGATCGTCAGCTACGCCACCTCTGTCGACGAGGCCGGAAACATCGCCGCCGACGGCATTCGGAACGGCGACACTCACGTCTTGTTGCTCTCGCCCGACTAGCTAAGCTAGGCGGAGTCTTTTCTGCCCGGCCGCACCGCGCTGCGGGTGTCCAATTCTTGCAGAATCCGCCAAGGCCAGGTCAACACGTCGAGGATGCGTCGGGCTTTCGAGGTCGGCTTCATTATTGTCTCCTCTTCTTCGAGTGGGTGCGCGCGCAACGCTAGGCGGCGATGGCGGGGTCGTTGGGCGCCGGCACTTCGGCGAGCAGGTCAGGCTTCTCTCCGCTCAGCATCCGGCGAGCGCGCGGCAAGTCGAACTCGCCTTCCCAGTTGGAGACCGCCACCGCGGCCACGCCATTGCCGATCAGGTTGGTGATGGCCCGCGCCTCGGACATGAAGCGATCCACGCCCAGCAGCAGCGTCAGGCCCGCCACCGGGATCCGCCCCACCGCCGAGAGCGTGGCCGCCAGCGTGATGAACCCGCCGCCGGTGACCGCCGCCGCCCCCTTGGAGGTGAGCAGCAGCACCGCCAGGATCTCGATCTCCTCCACCAGCGTCACCTGGGTGTTGGTCGCCTGCGCGATGAAGAGCGTGGCGAGGGTCAGGTAGATGGAGGTGCCGTCGAGGTTGAAGGAGTAACCCATCGGCACCACCAGGCCGACCACCGACTTGGAGCAGCCCAGCTTCTCCATCTTCCTCATCATCAAGGGCAGCGCCGACTCCGACGAGCTGGTGCCGAGAACGATGAGGATCTCCTCCTTGATGTAGCGGAGGAACTTGAAGATGTTGAGGCCGTTGAGCAGCATCACCGCGCCCAGCACCAGGCAGACGAAGAGGATGCTGGTGGCATAGAAGCAGGCGATCAGCTTGGCCAGGCTGACCAGCGTGGCGAGGCCGTACTTGCCGATGGTGAAGGCCATGGCCCCGAAGGCGCCGATGGGCGCGACCCGCATGACGATGGAGACGATGCGGAAGAGAATGCTGGAGAGGCCGTCGATGAAGTCGAGCACCGGCTTGCCCGCCGACTTCACCGACGCGAGCGCGACGCCGAAGAGGATGGCGAAGAAGAGCACCTGCAGGATGTCACCCTTGGCAAAGGCGTCCA
>JANXXR010000400.1 GCA_025350525.1 Deltaproteobacteria bacterium | reverse complement strand
GCGATGCCAACGGCAAAGTCCTGGCGCAGATCTCCGGGCTCATCTGGGGGCCGGCGCCGGCCGGCAACCTCGACTTCGTGGACGACGCCACCTTCAAGACGCCCGCCTTTGTGCTGCCGTCGCCCCGCGCGCACCACGTCGCGCTGCGGACGGTGGACGACCTGGTGCTCACCGCCGGCGGCGTCACCGCGCTGACCGTGGGCGCCTTCGACCACTCCAACGCCACGGCCGCGATTACGATCATCGACCCGGTGGCGGGGCAGGTGTTCGACCTTCCGGCAACGCTTTCACAGGCGCGCGCGGATGCCTGCGCGGTGCTGCTCGACGACGGCACGGCGCTGGTGGCCGGGGGCGCGTGGAAGGACGCGGGCGGGGCGCACAGCGCGCGCAACGTCGATCTGATCGCGACCGACCGGTCGGTGCGCAAGGCCTTCGGTCCGCCCAACAATGCCGGCGACGGCATGCTGCAAGCGGCGCGGCACCGGGCGGCGTGCCTCAAGCTGCGCGATGGCAGCGTGCTGGTCTCGGGTGGCCTGCAGTTTCCGGCGGGCGGCGGGACGCCGGTGGTGCTCGACAGCGCCGAAATCTACATGCCGGCGCAGTAGCGGGGCCCGGGCCGCCGGGCTTTGCGGCGACCCCACCGGGCGGGCGGGTGCAGGTCATCTCCCTGTCCCGAAAAAAATTAATTCTTTTCGAGGAGGGCCGATGAGGGTCGCCGGAAGCCGTGAGAGGCACGGGGTACACCCCCGCGCTCGGAATCGGTCTCCCGGCCCCGTCCCGAAAAAAATTAATTTTTTTTCGAGGGGGGCCGATGAGGGTTACCCGGAAGCCGTGGGAGCACGGGGTACACCCCCGCGCTCGGAATCGGTCCCCAGCACGAGTGTAGATGGCGGGCTTGGCGCTGGCCGGACTTAGCGCTGGCCGGGCTTAGTTCTGGCCGGGCTTTTCGGCGCCGTTTTCGGTCGGGCGGCGGCGAAGCGGGGCCACTCCGGCCGGAGGGGTGCCCTCGGCAGGAGTGGGCGTTCCCTCGGAGGCGGCGGACTCGCCGGCGCTGATCGGCTCGCCCTGCACTGGCGCGGCCGGGAGGGTAGGAGCGCTGGTGGACGGGGACGAGGCCCCCGGCGAAGCGCTGTCGGCCGCAGCCCCGGAGGCGGCGCCAGCGGTGGCGGGAGCACCGGCGGCGCCAGCGGAGGCGGGAGCACCGGAGGCGGCGCCAGCGGAGGCGGGAGCACCGGCGGCGGCACCGGATCCGGAGACGGTAGCCGCGGAGGCGGCGGTCGCAGCGTCGGCAGCGCCACCGGCGGCGTCGCGCGGCTTGTCGGCCGAGGCCGGACCGACTGCCTTGGGCCTCTCCTTCGACACCGGCGGCGCCAGCGGAATGCCCGCCTGCCAGAGCCGGCGCTCGGCCTGGGCGAGGCGCTCCTTGGTCATTTCCAGCTCGCCCTTGGTCACCAGATACACGCGGTTGTTGGTCTCGGAGCGGCCCTTCTGCTTCTTCACCTCTTCGCGCAGCTCCTGCTCGCGGCGCTTGGCCTCGCGGCTGTTGCGCTCGGCGGTCTGCACCTGGCGCTCCAGCTCGCTGCGCGCGGCTTCGAGCTGCGTCCGCTGCGCCTCGAAGTCCGGGGGCAGCGCGGCCGCCGGCGCTGCTGCAGCCGCGGCGACCGACGCAGGCCGGCTCGACAGCTCGCGAATCCTGGTCTGCGCCGACGCCAGCTCGGACTTGGCCTGCGCCTCGGCGCCCTTGGCCGCGGCCAGCTCGCGGCGGGCCGCGGACTCGGCGCCGTGCGCCTCTTCGGTGAGCTTGCGGGCGTGGAGCAAATCCTCCTCCAGCTCGGCCTCGCGGGCGCCGCGCGGCTGGGCCTTGCCGCTCTTGGCGTCCTGCGCTTTGCGCCGCGCCTCGCCCAGCTTCTCCCGCGACTCGACCAGCTGGGCCGACCGCGCCTTGAGTTCCTCGGAAATCCGCTTCAGGTCGGCGCGCATGATCTCGGCTTCCCTGCGCGCGGCGTCCGCCTCGTCGCGCAGGGCCTTCACGGCGCCGGCGGCCGACTGGCCCTGGAACCAGAAGACCACCGCCAGCACGACACCAACGATCGCAGCGAGGAACGCAAACCCGATCATGCACTCTCCGGAAGGGGGCGCAGAGTAGCGGAAATCCCGCACCGGATCGAGTCAATCGGGCCGGGAGCGGCCAGCCGC
>JANXXR010000376.1 GCA_025350525.1 Deltaproteobacteria bacterium | reverse complement strand
CGCCGCCGCTGGTGGCGCGCAGAATGAAGGGCTTGGCCAGGTGCTCGACGCCGACCACGCCGACCAGGCACCAGATGCCGAGGCCCAGCGCGGCCCCGTGGTGGCCCTGGCCCAGGAGCACCAGCGCCGCCGGGATCCAGATGATGGCGGTGCCGATCACCGGCACGAACGAGGCCACCGCGACCAGCATGCCGAAGAAGACGGCGTGGCCGACGCCGAAGATGGCGAAGCCGATGCCGGCGACCACGCCCTGCAGCACGGCGGTGACGACGTTGCCGACGATGGAGCCGGTGGCCACCTGGTGGAACTCGCGGAGGAGATCTTCGGTCTGCTGCGCCTGCAAGGGCGAGACGTTCCACAGCCAGCGGATCACCCGCGGCCCGTCCACCAGCAAAAAGAAGAAGGCGAGGAGCATCAGCACGGTGTGGAAGAGCACGCGGCCCGACTCCTTGAGGAGCTCGGGGCCCGCCTGCTGCGCGCGGTCGGCGGCGGTGGCGGAGAAGTCGTGGAGCTGCGCGGGTCAGGTGCGCGGCGTCGAGCGCCTTCTGTACCGGCGCGGGCAGCGGCACCGTCTTCAAGTCGGAGACGCTCTGCACGCCCATGGTGTCGCGCAGGTAGCTGAAGCCGCTGATGGCCTCGCGGGCGGCAAAGGTGGCGATGCTGGCGAAGGGCAGGACGATGATCACCAGCACGCCCAGCGTGATGAGCGCGCCGGCCGTGCTCCTTCGTCCTCCCATCGCCCGCGCCAGCTTCGCCAGCGTGGACTGTAAGACGGCGGCCAGCACGCCGGCGAGCAGGAGCGGCGCCCAGAAGGGCGAGACCACCCAGAGGAAGAGGGCGGTGGCGAAGACGGCGAGGATGCCGACGGCGATGCGTCCGCTGCGGGGATTGCGGCGGGCGGAGATGCGTTCGAGTGGCGGTTGCACACTGTAGAGCTAGCCATCGGGCGCCAGAGGCGGAATTGGGTTAGAAGCGCCGCATGGACGAAAGCGCGCCTTATCTCCACGGCACCGCGCCGGCCGAGCAGGCGAGGCTCAGCCTGCTCAACCGGTTGATGAACGAGGGCGCGCTGCGGGAGCTGTCGCTGCGCGGGGGCGAGCGCATCGTCGACTTTGGCTGCGGGCTCGGGCAGCTCTCGCGGGGCATGTCGCGGGCGGCGGGGCGCAGGCTGCTCGGCATCGAGCGCAGCGCCGAGCAGCTGGCGGAGGCGGCGCGGCAGGCGGCGGTGGCCGGCGAGGAAGATCTAATGGAGCTGCGGCAGGGTGACGTCTCGGCGCCGCCGCTGCGCGAGGACGAGTGGGGCAAGTTCGACGTGGCCCACGCGCGCTTCATCCTCGAGCACGTGCAGGATCCGCTGGGCGTGGTGCGGCAGATGGTGCGCGCGGTGCGGCCCGGCGGGCGCATCATCCTGCAGGACGACGACCACGAGGTCCTGCGCTGCTTTCCCGAGCCCCCCGGCTTCGCCGCCCTCTGGTCCGCCTATGCGCGCACCTATGACCGGCTGGGCTGCGATCCTTTTGTCGGGCGGCGCCTCGCTTCGCTGCTGCACGAAGCGGGTGCAAAGCCGGTGCGCTGCACCTTCATCTTCTTCGGCGGCTGCGCCGGCGAGGCCAGCTTTCCGGGCCTGATCGAAAACATGTCGGGCTTGCTCAGCGGCGCGCGGGAGCCCATCGTCGAAGGCGGCCTGTTGGGCGCGGCCGAGTTCGTGGGCGCCCTGGAGGCGCTGCGGATCTGGGCGCTGCGGCCCGACGCGGCGTTCTGGTACGGAATCTTCTGGGCAGAAGGAGTGCGGCCATGAATCCGCTGGAAAAGTGGGCGCAGGAGGTCTACGCCAAGGGCGCGTCGAAGCCGGGCGCGCTGCGCAAAGCGCTCTTCCAGACTTCGAGCGGGATGGACCTGCAGCCGCTCTATTCACCGCCGGAGCCCGAGGCGCGCATTGGATTCCCCGGCGTCTATCCCTATACCCGCGGCGTCCAGCCCACCATGTACCGCGGCCGTTTCTGGACCATGCGGCAATATGCCGGGTTCGGCACCCCCGAGCAGACCAATGAGCGATTCCATTACTTATTGAAATCGGGGCAGACCGGCCTCTCCACCGCCTTCGACCTGCCCACGCAGATGGGCCACGACTCCGACAGCCCGCGCGCCCGGGGCGAGGTCGGCCGGGTGGGCGTGGCCATCGACTCCCTCGACGACCTGGAGCGGCTCTTCAAGGACATCGACCTCGGCGAGGTCTCCACCTCGATGACCATCAATGCCACCGGCGCGACGTTACTGGCCCTCTACCAAGCGGTGGGCGAGGCGCACGGGACCGCGCCGGCCGACCTCTCGGGCACCATCCAGAACGACGTGCTCAAGGAGTATATGGCCCGCGGAACCTATATCTATCCGCCGGCGCCTTCGATGCGGTTGATCACCGATACCTTCGAATACTGTTCGCGGGTGATTCCGAAATGGAATCCGATCAGCATCAGCGGCTATCATATCCGCGAGGCCGGGAGCACCGCGGCGCAGGAGCTGGCCTTTACCCTGGCCGACGGAATTGCCTATGTGGACGCCGCCGTCAAGCGCGGGCTCGACGTCGATTCCTTTGCCGGGCGCTTGAGCTTCTTCTTCAACGTCCATAACAATTTCATTGAAGAGGTGGCCAAGTTCCGCGCCGCCCGCCGGCTCTGGGCGCGCCTGATGAAGGAGCGCTTCAAGGCGAAGGATCCGCGCAGCTGGGCGCTGCGCTTCCATGCGCAGACGGCGGGCTCGACGCTGACCGCGCAGCAGCCCGACAACAACGTGGTTCGCGTCGCGCTGCAGGCGTTCGCGGCGGTGCTGGGCGGCTGCCAGTCGCTGCACACCAACGGGCGCGACGAGGCGCTCTCGCTGCCCACCGAGGCCAGCGCGCGCATCGCGCTGCGCACGCAGCAGATCATCGCCCACGAGAGCGGCGTCTGCGACTTCATCGATCCGCTGGGCGGAAGCTGGGCCTTGGAAGCGATGACCGACGACCTGGAGGGCCGCGCCGAGACCTATCTGAAGAAGATCGACGAGATGGGCGGAATGGTCGAAGCCATCCAGCGCGGCTATCCGCAGCGCGAGATCGAGGACGCCGCCTATACCGCGCAGAAGGAGATCGAGGCGAAGAAGCAGGTGGTCATCGGGGTCAACGAGTTCACCTCGGTGGAGCCGCCCTTCGACACCCTGCGGGTGAACCCGGCGCTGGAGGGGCAGCAGATCGCGCGGCTCAAGGCTTTCCGCGCGGGCCGCGACAACGCTGCCGCTAGTTCAGCGCTGTCCGATCTCAAGCGCGCCGCGCAGGGCACCGAGAATCTCTTGCCTCGCATCGTCGCGGCGGTGAAGGCGCGGGTCACGCTGGGCGAGATCGCCAACGCCTTGCGCGACGTCTTCGGCGAGTACGGCCACTGATTCAGAGCGCCCGCTGCAGGAAGACGAGGTCGATGTAGCGGCCGAACTTGTGACCCACCTCGCGCAGCCGGCCGGCGTCCACGAATCCGAAGCGGGCGTGGAAGGCGAGCGAGGCCTGGTTCTCCCCGTCGATGCCGGCCAGCATCATGTGCTTGCCCAGCCCGGCCGCGCGGGCGAGCAGCGGCTCGAGCAGGGCCCGCCCGACGCCGCCGCGCCGCACGTCCTTGCGGACGTGGATGGAGTGCTCGACGGTGTAGCGGTAGCCGGGCCAGGAGCGGAAATCGCCGAACGAGGCGAAGCCCGCCACGCCCTGCGCGTCCTCGGCCACCAGCACCGGAAAGCCCGCCGCGCGGCGCTGCGCGAACCAGGCGCGGCGGTCGTCGAGGGTGGCCGGCTGGTCGCTGAAGACCGCGGTCGAGGTGGCGATGACCTCGTTGTAGATGGCCAGCACGCCCGGCAAGTCGGCCTCCTCCGCATCGCGGACCCTCATCGCCGCCGCCGCTTTCCGAGGCCTTCGAGGATGAGCTCGAGCCCGTAGTCGAAGTGCGCGTCGATCTTTGCCGTCTGGTATTCCCGCGCGTGGGCCTCGAGGCGAGGCAGCCGCGTGCGGGCCTTCTTCAGCCCCGAGAGCGTGCGCCGCAGCGCCCCCGCGCCGCGCAGCGCTTCTTCCAGCTGCACCCGCATCAGCACGAAGGTGAAGACGGCGTTGGCGGCGGCCACCGCCTCGAAGCCGCGCAGCCCCGCCTCCTCGGCGACCGCGAGGAGCTGCTCGATGCGCTCGAGCGCGTCGGGCAGCTCGAACCAGTGCAGGAGCAGGTGGTGCGAGAAGCCGGGCGTCGCGGCGAGCGCCGTCCGCAGTTCCTGCGCAAAGCGCCGCAGCCGCGCGGGCACCGGGCCCGTGCGCGGAACTTGCGGCAGCCCGGCGGCCAGCGCGGCCACCACCGCCTCGCACAGCGCCGCGCCGCCGGGAAGGTGCCGGTAGAGGGCCATGGGGGTGACCGAGAGCCGCGCCGCCACCGCGCGCAGGGTCAAGGCCGGCAGGCCCTGGCGCTGCGCCAGCGCGACGCCGGCGGCGATGATGCGTCCCGAATCCAGGTTTCGCAGGGCGGTCATGAGCGAGGAGTATACGCATGTATACATCCGGCTGGCAAGAGCAGAGTCCGCGCCGGCCGCGCTCAGGTGATATGGGGCCCCTTTCCCTTGGGGAGCACCGGTGGATCCTCTCGACGTCATCGTGGTGGGCGGCGGCCTCGCCGGTCTCTCCTGCGGCCGCTCGCTCTGCCAGGCCGGACTGCGGGTGCGGGTCCTCGAAGCCAGCGACGCCGCCGGGGGCCGGGTCCGCACCGACCGGGTCGAGGGCTTCTTGCTCGACCGCGGCTTCCAGGTCTTCCTCACCGCCTACCCGGAGTCGCGCAAGGTCTGGGACCTGCCCGCGCTGGACCTGCGCGCCTTTCAGCCCGGCGCGCGCATCTTCCGCGGCGGCCGCTTCCACACCGTCACCGATCCCTGGCGCCAGCCGCTGCGGGCCCTGGGCAACGCGCTCTCTCCCGTCGGCAGCCTCGCCGACAAGTTGAAGGTGGCCCGCCTCCGCTCCCGCGCCCTGAGCGGATCGATCGAAGAGCTCTTCGCCCGGCCCGAGGAGACCTCGCGAGAGCGCCTGATCCGGCTGGGCTTCTCGGCGCAGATGCTGGAGTCGTTCTTCCAGCCCTTCTTCGGCGGCATCTTCCTCGAGAAGGAGCTCAGCACTTCCAGCCGGATGATGGAGTTCGTCTTCCGCATGATGGCGCTGGGAGAGGTGGCGCTGCCTGCGGGCGGAATGGGCAGGCTCTCGGAAGCGCTGGCGGCGCAGCTTCCGCCGGGCGCGCTGCGGCTCGGGGCCAAGGTCGAGCGCGTGCAGCCGCGCTCGGTGACGCTCGAGAGCGGCGAAGTGCTGCGGGCCGGCGCGGTGGTGGTGGCCACCGAGGGACCGGCGGCGGCGAAGCTCCTGCCGTCCCTGCCGGTAGCCGCGGGCCGGCCGGTCATCTGCTTCTACTTCGCCGCGCCTGAGCCGCCTGTCCGCGGCGCGCGCCTGCTGCTCAACGGCGAGGGCCGCGGGCTGTTGAACAACCTCGCGGTCCTCAGCGAAGTCGCGCCCGGGTACGGGCCTGCGGGCCAGAGCCTGATCTCGGTCACCGTCCTCGCCGCGCAGGCTCCCGACGAGTCCCGCATCCGCGCCGAGCTCTCCGCCTGGTTCGGCGCCTCCGTCGCCGGCTGGCGCCACCTCCGCACCTACGCCATCGCGCACGCGCTTCCCGCGCAGTCGCCAGGAGAGCTTCTGCCGCCCGCGCCGCTCTTGCCCGACGGCCTCTTCGTCTGCGGCGACCACCGGCAGCACGGCTCCATCGAGGGCGCCATCGTCTCCGGCCAGCGGGCCGCGAGCGCGGTGCTGGCCCGGCGCGCGCTATAGCTGTGCGGTGCTGATCAGCGTCCTCTTGCCGGCGCGCGATGCCGCGCGGACCCTGCCCGAGGCGCTCGCTGGCGTCCTCGCCCAGCGCGGGGCGCCTCCCTTCGAGGTGATCTGCCTCGACGACGCCTCCACCGACGCCACGCCCGCCCTCCTCGCGCAGGCCGCCCGCCGCGACGCCCGCATCCGGGTGGTCCGCGGCGAAGGGCGCGGGCTGGTGGCGGCGCTCAACCTCGGGCTGTCGCACTGCGCGGGGAGCCTGATCGCGCGGATGGACGCCGACGACCTGGTGCACCCGGACCGGCTGCGCCTGCAGGCGGAACTGCTCGCCCGGGACGGCTCGCTGGGCGCGGTCGGCAGCCTGGTGAAGTGCGGCGGCGACGGCTTCGCGCGGCTGGAGGCCTGGCTCAACGCCACCGTCACCAGGGAGCAGTGCCGGAACGCCCGCTTCATCGAGGCGCCGCTGGTGCACCCCAGCACGATGTTGCGCCGCGAGGCGCTGGGCGGCGGCTGGGAAGACCATGGCTGGGCGGAGGACTGGGATCTCCTCCTCCGGCTCGTCGAGCAGGGCTGGGAGCTCGCCAAGGTCCCCGAACAGCTGCTCACCTGGCGCGACTCGCCCGGGCGACTCACCAGGACCCACGCGGCCTACGGCCAAGGCCGCATCTTCCGGCTGCGCGCCCACTACCTCGCCCGCGGTCCCCTGCGCGGCCGTGCCTTCGACCTCTGGGGCGCGGGCCCCACCGGCAAGCGCCTCGCCCGCGAGCTGGAGGCGCATGGACTGCGGCCTGGCGCGTTCTTCGACGTGGACCGCAACAAGCGCGTCGCCCGCGGCCGGCCGGTGCGGACGGCAGAAGAGTTGCCACCGCCCGGCACTGCGCTGATGCTCTGCGCGGTCGGCGCCGCTGGGGCGCGCGAGGAGATCCGCGGCGTTCTCGAGCCGCGCGGCTACCGCGAGGGCAAGCACTTCCTCTTCGCCGCCTGAGCCGCGTGACTCAGGTCACAACCGACCTTGGCCGGTATGTTATTTTGTAGAGTGGGGGAGAGTGGCCGACGTGCAGTCCCTGGATCCCATCGCCCGTCTTCTCGCCGAGCACCGCGCGCTGCCGGAGCCGCTCTTGCGCCGTGCGCAGAGCGAGGCAAAGACGCGGGCCGGCTTTTTGGGCGCCGTGCTTGCGCTCGGGGTTCCCGAGCCGGATCTGGTCGGCATCCTCGCCGAGCAGCTGGGCATCCCCGGCGTCGATCTCTCCCGCACCATCATCGACCTGGACGTGCTCGACTCCATTCCCCGCGTCGTCGCCGAGTCGGACCTGGTGCTGCCGCTCTCGACCGAAGGCGGCCGGCTCCACATCGCGGTGAGCGCGGGCTCGGAGGATCAGGAGGTGATCCAGGAGTTGCACTTCATCACCGGGCAGGAGGTCTCGCCCTACGCGGCGCTGCCGGGCGCGCTGGAAGGCGCCATCGCCGCGGCCTACGACGCCAAGGATCGCGGCGAGCGCTTCTGGCGCGGCCCGGGCATGCAGCCCGACGCGCAGGTGGGCGTGGCAGTCATCCTGCCCGGCAACAAGCCCGGGACCTTGACCCGGCCGCGCACCGAGGAGCTGTTCGGCGCCACCCGCGAGATGGAGGAGCTGCGCGGCGACGACCTGGCGTTCGAGGTCGGCCACGACGCCGACGACGAGGACGTCGAGGTGCTGGGCTCGCTCGAGGTCCGGGTGGGCCCCGCCCTCATCCTGGTGGTGGACGACGACAACGACATCCTGCGTCTGCTCGACAAGACGCTGCGGGCGGCGGGACACCGGGTGGAGCTGGCCCGCGACGGGCGCGAGGCCGAGGCCAAACTGAAGACCGGCCGCTACGACCTGCTCCTGCTCGACGCCATGCTGCCGCACGTGCACGGCTTCGAGATCTGCGCCCGGCTCAAGGCCAGCGCCCGCACCCGGCGGCTGCCGGTCATCCTGCTCACCGCCGTCTACCGCGGCTGGCGCTACGCGCACGACGCGCGCGAGAGCTTCGGCGCCGACGACTTCATGGAGAAGCCCTTCCACCTGCCCGAGCTGCTGCGGCGGGTGAGCACGCTCTTGTCGGGCAGCTCGCAGGCGCCGCCCGCCAGCGACAAGGCGGAGAAGCTCTACCACGAGGGCATGGGGCTGCTCGACGCCAAGCAGCTCACCGAGGCGCGGGCGGTGCTGGAGAAGGCGGTCAAAGAGGATCCCTTCTCGGCGCGGGCGCAGTTCGCGCTGGCGCGCACGCTGCACGAGCAGGGCGACCTCTTCCACGCCATCACCGGCTACGAGCGGGCCATCGAGCTGCGGCCCAACCTCTTCCAGGCGCTGCGGGCGGTGGCCACGCTCTACGAGCAGAAGGGCTTCCGGCGCAAGGCGGCCGAGGCGCTGGAGCGGGCGGTCCATGCGGCGCCGGACGTGCAGTCGCGGGAGGCGTTGCGGGTCAGGCTGATGAAGCTCCTCTAGGACGGTCGCGCCGAGGCCTCGGGCTTAAAGGTCTCAGGCTTCAGGATGAAGCGACTGGCGTTATACAGGTCTCCGTGCAGCACGACCTCGAGCGACGGCGGCAGCAGAACCTGGCTTCGCCGCGGCAGGATGCGCGCGGGGTGACGCCGTCGGCGCGCAACTTCGCGCTGGCCATCGACCGGCAGCGCCAGGGGCTGGAGCGGATTCCGCTGCTGCCGGGCGCGCGGAAAGACCTGGTCGCCGCCTGCGTCGCGCTCGACGCAGCCGAGGCGCTGGCCATCGCCATCTCGCTCGACGACCCGCAGGCGGAGCTCTTGCGCTTCCAGGAGGCGGCGCGCGCCGTCTCGGTGCCGGTGCTGCGGACCGACCTGCTCCTCGAGGAGTTCCAGATCTACCAGTCGCGGGTGGCGGGCGCGGACGCCGTGCTCCTCCATGCCGGCGCGGTGACGCGCGAGGTGCTGGCGCGGATGACGCAGGCGGCGAAGAGCACGCACATGGCTGCCTGCATCGCCTGCGCCTCCGAGGAAGAGCTGGCCTTCGCGGCCGCGCTGCATCCGGCGGTGATCGCGCTGCCCGAAGCCCTGCTGCACCTGCCGCTGCCTCCGCGCACGCTCCTGCTCGCTCTCTCGGGCGGGCCGGCCCTGCGCGGCCGCGCCGACGCCGTGCTCGACGAAGCCATCGGCGCTTCACCCGACCCCGCGCGGTCGTTCCGCGCCCTGCTCGCAGAGGAATCCTGAATGCCGCCTCCCTTCAAGAAGCACGTCTTCGTCTGCCTCAACGAGCGCCCCACAGACAGCCCGCGCGGCGACTGCACCCGCAAGGGCGCGCCCGACCTGCTCAAGAAGCTCAAGGCGGCGCTCAGGGCCCGCGGCCTCGACGAGGAGATCCGTGCCAACAAGGCGGGCTGCCTCGACAACTGCGAACACGGCTGCTCGGTGGTGGTCTATCCCGAGGGCGTCTGGTACGGGCACGTCACCGAGGGCGACATCGACGAGCTGGTCGATCAGCATCTCATCCGCGGCAACCCGGTGGCGCGGCTCCAGCTCTACAAAAAAAGCTAACGCAAAAGCGCACCCCGGAGGCACGGAGGGCACGGAGAAAAGATTGGTGGGCCGGAGGCGATCGCCCGATCCGAGCACGGTCGGGGCTGAGGCAACCTTTGAAACCTCCCCGCCTCCGTGCCTCCGTGGTGCGCTTTGCTTTGCCTTCCTAGTTCAGGAAGTGGGAGGCGTTCCGGAGCTTGCGCAGCCGCGCGCGGATCGCCGAAGCGTCCGCCGCGTTGGGTTCCAGCTCCAGCACCTTCTCCAGATCCCGCACCGCCAGAAGCGGTCCGCCCAGCTGCTCGCAGAGCTGCGCCCGCTCGCGCAGGCCGCGGAGGTTCTCCGGCGCCAGCAGCAGCAGCCGGTCCACCGCGCTCAGTGCTCGCGGCATGTCGTTGCGCTCCGCATACACCGAGCGCAGGTTCTGCAGCATGCGCACCAGGATCTCGCGCGGCTTGGCCGCCCGCAGCACCCGGGCGTCGAACTTCACCTGATCGCCCACCGCCGCCTGCAGCCGCCGCTTGATCTCGTCGAGGCCGAGCAGCTGCCCGCGCTGGAAGGGATCGACCACCAGCTCCCCGCCGTCGAGCTGCACCTTGCAGAGGAAGTGCCCCGGAAACCCGACGCCATCCACCTGCAGCCCGCAGCGCCGCCCCACCTCCATGTAGAGGATGCAGAGCGTGAGCGGAATGCCGGTGCGGCGATCGATCACCTCGTTGAGGAAGCTGTTGCGCGGGTCGTAGTAGTCGGTCTTGTTGCCGTCGTAGCCGAGCTCGTGGAAGAGGTAGCTGTTGAGCCGGCCCACCTTGCGCTCGATGCTGGCGCCCGAGGGCAGCCCGGCGTGGACGCCCGAAGCCAGCTCGTCGAGCGTGCGCAAGTAGCGGCCCTCGTCGAGCTCCGGATACTCCTCGCGCGCCACCGCCAGCGAGGCCCGGAAAAGGTCGATGGGCTCCTGCGAGACGAATCGCTGCAGCAGCTTGCGGGATGTCTCGGCGGCGTCCACGTCACCGA
>JANXXR010000370.1 GCA_025350525.1 Deltaproteobacteria bacterium | reverse complement strand
CCGAAGTCGATGTCGATGGTGTAGGTGGCGCGGGTCAGGCCGGCGGGCGTGCGCTCGAGCGTCCAGGAGCCGTGGTTCTTGCGCATGAACTCGCCGCCGCGCACCAGCTGCCACTCGATGAGCAAAGGGCCGCGCGACTCGTGCCGCAGCGTGAACTCGAAGACCTTGAGCTTGACGTCGAGCCAGTAGGTCACCTCGACGGCGGAACCCTCGCGGGCGCCGACCCGCACCGCCTTCACCTCCGGCACGAACTCGGGGTAGCGCGCGTAGTCCTGCACCACCCGGAAGAATGCCTCGGGCGTGACGTCGACCTCGATCGATCGGCTCGCGCGCGCCATCGCCCGCTGGATCTAGCATGGAGGCTTTCGCGGCGCCGCAAAGCATCGCCCGCTCCCGCCGTGCATCCTCACTGCGGCTGGGATACGCTCCCCGGCCTTTCCGCTCACAGGAGGCAGCAATGAGGATCGGCGACGAAGCGCCAAATTTCACCGCGCAGACGACCGAGGGCCAGCTCGACTTCCACCAATGGATCGGCAGCTCGTGGGCGGTGCTCTTCTCGCACCCCAAGGACTTCACGCCGGTCTGCACCACCGAGCTTGGGACCATGGCGCGGCTCAAGCCCGAGTTCGACAAGCGCAACGCCAAGATCATCGGACTCTCGGTGGACTCGGTGGAGGATCACCACCGCTGGTCGAAGGACATCGCCGAGACCCAGGGCACGGCGCCCAACTACCCGATGATCGCCGACGCCGACTATAAGGTGGCGCAGGCGTACGACATGCTGCCGGCCTCGGTGAGCGGCGACCCGAAGAAGCGCACCGCCGCCGACAACCTGACGGTGCGGACCGTGTTCATCATCGGGCCGGACAAGAAGATCAAGCTGATGCTCTACTACCCGATGACCACCGGGCGGAACTTCGACGAGGTGCTGCGCGCCCTCGACTCGATGCAGCTGACCGCGAAGCACAAGGTGGCCACGCCCGCCAACTGGAAGCAGGGAGACGACGTCATCATCTCCGGCTCGGTGAACGACGAGGACGCGAAGAAGCAGTTCCCGGGCTTCAAGTCGGTGAAGCCGTACCTGCGCATCACGCCGCAGCCGAAGTGAAAGGCTAGCCCGACGGCCGGGCACTCCGAGCCCTGGCCGCTGGACAGGAGCCGCCTCCGGCTTTGTCCTTCGTCGCGTTGCCGAATACGGCAACGCGCTCCTAGCGCACGGTCTCGCGCGCGACGCCTTTGTCCGGAGCGGGCGCCGGCGCGTAGCGGGACTTGACCAGCGCGGCCAGCCGCGAGCTGCCGTACGACGCCACCGCGGCCGCGAGGAGCGGGACCGCGAAGTTGAGGGCGCGCAGGGTCTCGCCGCGGACGGCGTGGCGCGGGCCGCTCCCGATGCCCCAGCTGTGCAGGGTGGCGGTGAACTGCGAGTCGGTGAAGGTCTGCGCGATCCAGAAACCGGCCATCAGGCCCACCAGCGCAGGGATCCGGGGCAGCAGGAGCGCGCGGGCTTCGACCAACACGTGTTTCGAGAAGTGCTTCGCCTCGCGGGCCACCACCGATCGCGGCTCGAGGAATCGCGGCTCGAGCGATAACGGCTGCAAGCGATGCTCGGCCTCCCGCGCCGTCTGCCGCGCCTGGCGCGCGCTCTCGGCCAGCACCCCTTGCGCCGCGTCGAGGGAAGCCGCGGCGGACTCGACGTACGCCGCCTCGCGATCGACCGCCGTCCGTTGCCGAAGCGCCCGCAGGACGGCGCGGTCGAGCATTCCGCGCAGCAGCACCAGCGGCTGCGCCCACGACGCCACCGCGCCAAAGTCCGCGCGGTCGCGGGCCAGCGAGACCGTCAGCATGCGGTCGAGGGTTTTATGCCGGTCGTCGAGCGCGGCGACATCGGCCGAGGGCGGGAGCGACTTGCCCAGCAGCAGGAGCGCCCGCCGCTCGTCGCGCCGCGCCCGATGCGCTTCCCAGCGCTGCCAGAGCGAGTTCATGCCCCTCAGACTACGCGCCGCGGACGTGTGCGATCAATGCACCCATGTGGGCCTGAAGCCTGAGGGCTGAAGCCTGAGGCCGCCTCACCCGTAGTTCGGCTTGTGCTCGAACTCATGCCGCGACTCGATGTACCGGATGGTGCGGCTCCTCGACCGCATCACCACCGAGTGCGTCGCCGCGCCGCCCTTGAAGAAGCGCACTCCCTTGAGGAAGTCGCCCGAGGTGACGCCGGTGGCGGCGAAGATGACGTTGCCCTTGGCCATCTCCTCCAGCAGCCAGACGCGGTGGATGTCGGGGATGCCCATCTTCTTCGCCCGCTCGATCTCCTTCTCGTTGCGCGGCTTGAGGCGCCCCTGCATGTCGCCGCCGCAGCAGCGCAGGGCGGCGGCGGCGATGACGCCCTCGGGAGCGCCGCCGATGCCCATGAGGACGTCGACGCCGGTCTCGGGAAAGCAGGTGGAGATGGCGGCGCTGACGTCGCCGTCGCCGATGAGCTTGATGCGCGCGCCGGTCTTGCGCACCTCGGCGATGAGCTTCTCGTGCCGCTCGCGGTTGAGGATGATGACGGTGAGGTCGTCCACGTAGACGCCCTTCTTGTCGGCGATGGAGCGCAGGTTCTGCGCGGGGCTCTTCTCGATGTCGATGGCGCCCTTGGCCGAGGGACCGACCGCGATCTTGTCCATGTACGTGTCGGGCGCGTTGAGCAGGTTGCCCTTGTCGGCCATGGCGATCACCGAGAGCGCGTTGGGCCCGCCGGTGGCGGTGATGGTGGTGCCCTCGAGCGGGTCGAGGGCGATGTCCACCTCGGGATCGGTGGCGTCGCCCCGGCCGACTTTTTCGCCGATGTAGAGCATGGGCGCCTCGTCGCGCTCGCCCTCGCCGATGACGATGGTCCCGCGGATGTTCATCTCGTTGAAGGCGCGCCGCATGGCGTCCACCGCCGCCTGGTCGGCCAGCTTCTCGTCGCCCCTGCCCATCACGCGGGCCGAGGCGATCGAGGCGGCTTCGGTGAGCCGCACCGCTTCGAGCCCGATGTTCCTATCCATGGTGATCCTCCAGAGCCTTCAAGAGCCACTCGGGGGCGCGGGTCGGCTTGCCGTCCTTGCCCACGCAGACGTGCACCGTATGCCCCAGCGCCAGCAGTTCGTCACCCTCCCCGCGATGCACTTTGTACTCGAATCGAATCTTCACCCGCGTATGGGTGACGGCCAGGGCGATCTCGAGCAGGTCGTCGTAGCGCGCCGGCCGCAGGTACTGCACCGCGGCCTCGTAAACGGGCAGCATGATGCCGCGGGCCTCGATCTCGCTGTAGGGGATGCCCAGCGCACGGATCCACTCGTTGCGGGCGCCCTCGAAGAAGCGGAGGTAGTTGGCGTAGTAGACGACGCCCATCTGGTCGGTGTCGCCGTAGAGGACGCGGTGGCGGTAGGAGGGCTTCACTTCAAGTGGTAGGCGACCAGTTGCAGCCGGGTTTGCTGCTGCTGCTTGCCCTGCTCGTCGAGGGTGCTGGTGACGATCTGGGCGAGGCCCACGCCCGGGGCCCAGGTCCACTCGGTGATGAACTTGCCCTTGGCGAGCGGCTGCTCGTTGCGGACCACCGCGCAGTGGGTGAAGGTCCCCGCCTGCGTCACCAGGCTCGAATCGAGCGACATCACCTCGAAGCGCTGGACCACCAGGTTCTCCACCGCGCTCCACTTGGCGCCGGCGGTGAGCGGCGAGCGCAGCAGGTAGCGGTCGGCGTCGCGGACGCCGTCGCTCTCGTAGCGCAGGCGGCCGCGGTGGTCGTCGATGAACCAGGAACCGTCCTGCCCGACGATGGCGATGGTCTCGCGCTTGTCCACGCCGGCGATGGCGTAGGTCCAGGAGTTACCGACTGCGAGCGGCGAGTAGCGGGCGGCGTCCGCGCTACCGGAAGCCGGGGCGGCGGTGGACTTGGGGGCGGGGGCGGTCTGGCAGGCGCAGAGGATCAGCAGAAAAAAAAATTTTTTTCTCAAGGAGCTCTCCGGACGTCGGTGACCCGGGCCATCTCTTCCTGCTTGCGGCGGAGCAGATCAGCGTAGGCGCCCTGGGCCGCCCGGCGGATCTCTTCGTCGGGGCTGCCGCTCTCCAGGGTGAAGAGGAACGCCTCCGCCTCCGGGCCGCCCAGGCTGCCGATGGCGTAGAGGATGGGCCCCACGTCCTCGGGACGGCGCTTGCGGGTCGTCTCGATGAGCGGCCGCACCGCGCGCCGGTCGCCCACGGCGATGAGCGCCCCGGCGGCCCTGCGCGCCACCTCGGGATTGGGATCCTGCAGCCGCGCGATCAGCTGCGGCACGGCGGCGGGGCTGCGCCGGTCGGCCAGCACCCGGATGGCGTAGTCGCGCGCGCGCGGATCCGGCGAGGAGAGGTCGGCGATCAGCTGGTCGTCGGGCTTGCGGCGCGCGTCGATCTGGTCTTTCAGGGCCACCACCGCGGCCTGCAGCGCGGCGTCGATGGCGGCGTCGAAGGCGGCGTGGCGGGCGGCGGGGTCGAGGGTGTCGTCGGCGTTGGTGGGACGGCGCGCCTCGCCCTCGGCGAGCAGGCGGTCGACGTCGCCCTGCGGCCCCGACGAGGTCATCTCGAGGTTGATGGCCACCTCGGCCATCTCCCGCTCCGCCGGCTGACCCTGCTCCGCCTGGACCACCGGCACTGGCGCGAAGACCCGCTGCGCGCGGTCGATCTCCATGCGGATGGTCACCGGGCCGTTGTCGCGCAGGGTGAAGCGGCCGGTGGCCTCGAGCGCCGACTGCAGCTCCTTGCGAAGCTGCTCGGCGGACTCGCCGATCTCGGGCTTGCCGGAGAGCCCGGTCTCGCTGACGGTGATCTGCCCTACATGGATCGCCCCCGACCGCGCCGACGGCTTGCACGCCGTCAGCAGCACTGCGGCCAGGATGGACAGTCTGCGCATCGGCACATTCCCCGGGGTGATGCTAAGGGCCGCGGCCTCCCCGGTCAAAGCGTCATTCGCCGGGGGGCTTCGTTTCGGACTCGGGCGGCGCGGACTCGGGCGGCGCAAAGGCGGCCGGCGCCGCCTCGGACGGTGCAGCGGCCACTGCCCCGGCCATTGCCCCAGCCTCCTCGGGCGCCGCGGCGAACGCGCCTTCCTCCTTGCCAGGCTCGGTGGCCACGGTCGGGCCGGAGGGCGGCGTGAAGCGCAGCGTTCCGGCGGGCTGTCCCCAGGCCTGCTCGGCAGGATGGGTGGCGCGGGGGCGATCTTCGCGGCCGCCGCCGCCGCCACCGCCGCCACCACCGCGACGGCGACGCCCCTCGCCTTTGGGCTGTCCGTCGAGCGGGACCTCGGCGGCAGCGGCAGGCGCTGCAGCAGCGGGCGACTCTCCCTCGGACGGCAGCGCTTCAGGCGCAGCTTGCGCCTCGGCGGGCCCGCCCTCGACAGTTGCGGCTTCCCCGGCAGGCGGCTCCGAAGCGGCCTCCTCAGCGGCGGACTGAGGGGCGGGCTGCTGCTCCTGCGCAGGCGCCTGCTGCTGCTCCTCCGGGCGGCGCTCCTCCTGCTGGCGCTCTTCCCGGTCGCGCCGCGGGCGCTCCTCGCGGTGCCGGGAGAGGCCCGCGAAGAAGGCCTCGTCCATGTCGGGCACCTCGACGGTCTGCACCGTGACGCCGACCCGCAGCGCGATCATCTCTTCGGGCAGCGCCTCGCCGCAGTAGAGCGCCACCGGCGCCTGTCCTGCCGCGCTGGCCTCGC
>JANXXR010000362.1 GCA_025350525.1 Deltaproteobacteria bacterium | reverse complement strand
CCGTAGAGCTGTCCCAGCCGCTGCGGATCGATCATCTGCTCGGCGGGCCCCACCTGGAAGAGCTTGCGCTCGCGGTCCACCAGGGCCACCTCGGTGGCGAAGCCCGGAATGGCGGTGAGCTGGTGGGTGACCAGCACCACGCTCAGGTTGTGGGAGGCCTTGAGGCGCTGCACCAATTCGAGCAGCATCCGCTCGGCGGCGGGGTCCATGGCGCTGGTGGGCTCGTCGAGCACCAGCAGCTCCGGCTCGGCGGCGATGGCGCGGGCGATGAGGACCTTCTGGTGCTGCCCTCCCGAGAGCGCGTGCAGCGGGCGGTCGGCCAGGTCGCCGACGCCGATCTCGGAGAGCGCCTCGCGGGCCGCCTTGCGGTCTTTGGCCGAGTAGCGCTTGAGCGGACCGACGAGGCGGGCGCGGCCCATCAGCACCACGTCCAGCACCGAGAGCGGCCAGCTCATGTCGAGCCGGTCGCGCTGCGGGACGTAGCCAACGCGCGGCACCCTTCCCAGCGGCAGCACCCGCTGACCGGAGATGAGCGGCAGCAGGCCGAGCAGCGACTTGAGCAGCGCCGTCTTGCCCGCGCCGTTGGGTCCGAGGACGCCGAGCGTCGTCCCGCGCGAGACGGCGAGGTCGAGCGGGGGCAAGAGCGGCGTGCGGTAGCCGATGACGGCGCGTTCGAGTCGGATCAGTTCCAAGGGTCGTCTCGCTACCAAAGAACGGGCGCGCGGTCACGCACGACGCGCTTGGAACGCACGGTTTGCGGCGGTATTGAACCGGCGTGATCGTTCCCCACCGCTTCCCCGGCGAGGCGCTGCCGGCGGTGCTGGTGGCGCGGCCCAACCGCTTTCTCGCCCTCTGCCGGCTCGGCCGCAGGACGGTGGAGGCGCATGTGCCGGACCGCGGGCGGTGTCTGGATTTGCTGGTGGAGGGGAGGGAGGTGGCGTTGGTGGCAGTGCCGGAGGGCGGCTTCGGGCTGCGGGCCGCGGGCCTCCGGCGAACGAAGTTCACTGCCGTGCTCGCGCGATCTTCCCAAGGCACCTGGGTGTCGCTCGATCCGGCCGGCGCTCCGCGGCTCGTCGAAGCGGCGCTGCGCCTCGACCTCATTCCTTCGCTGGCAGGATGGCAGGTGCTTCGCCGCGAGGTGACCGTGAAATCGCGGCGGCTCGCGGGCCGCATCGACTTGCTGCTTTACCGGCCCGAATCCCGAAGTCCGAAGCTTGAAGCCCAATCTCTCCAGTCCACGACACTCTGCGAAGTGAAGTCGGTCGGCGCCCAGCGTTCGGGCGTCGCCCTCTTCCCCGACGCGCCCACCGCGCGTGGCGTCCGCCACCTCCAGCTCCTGGCGGCGCTCTCGCGCAAGGGCGCGCGCTGCGCGGTGGTCTTCTGCGCCCAGCGCGGCGACGTGCGGGCGGTCGCTCCCGACCAGGACATCGACCCGGACTTTGCCGCCGCCTTGCGCCGCGCCGCGCGGGCCGGCGTGCAGCTGGCCGCGCTGCGCTGCCCCGCGACCTTGGTCGGCATGGATCTTCACGGAGAGATTCCTCTGCTGCTAGGGTGAAAAGCCCAGTGGCGGAAACCCTTCCCATCGTGCTGCCGGTCCGCTTCTCGGGCGGCGGCCTGACCATGCAGACCACCACCAGCCGCCTGAGCATCGAGGGAGCCTTCGTCCGCGGCGTGGTGACGCCGAAGGAGGGCGCCGCCATCACCGCGCAGTTCACGCTGCCCGGAGTGGCCTCTCCCCTCGAGGCGCGCGGGACCGTCAGCGAGCGGGTGCCGCCGGGCGCGAAAGGCAAGGAGGCCGGCTTCTGGCTGCGCTTCGACCAGCTCGCCGACGGTGCCCGCGCGCTCCTCGAGGAGCTGCTCCGCGAGCGCAGCGCTCCCCACGGCGCACCCAAGCGCGCCTTCAGCCGCCTGCCCACGCACCTGCAAGTGAGCTGGCCGACCACGCGCGAGTTCCTCATCGTCTACGCCGACAACATCAGCGCCGGGGGCATCTTCGTCGTCACCGACGACCCGCCCGAGCTGAAGACGGTGGTCGAGCTCTCGCTGCGACTGCCCGACAACGACGTGCCGGCCAAGACCAGCGCCGAGGTGATCCAGCGCGTCACCCCCAGGGAGGCGCAGGCGCTGGGCAAGAAGGCGGGCGCGGGCCTGCAGTTCGTGGGCAGCGACGACGAGTTCCGGCGGCGCCTCGATCTCTGCATCGAGAACCTCCTCCGGCAGCCCCCGACCTAAGCCATTTTATACGCGATATACCTGCGCATCAGCCGGGTGAACTCCTGGTCGCGCCAGGCGCTGGCCGGCGTTCCGTGCCAGGTGGGCTCGCCGCTCATGGCGTAGCTGCGCAGGTCGTAGTAGTCGGGCCGGGCGGTGGGCAAGAGGTTCGTCCCCACCGTCTCCGAGAGGTACTCGCCCAGCAGCCCGAAGTACTGGAGCGGGTCGCTGACGTTGATCTTGCGGAACCACTTCTGTTCGTCCGGCGCGCTGGGGTCGGCGTTCTCCAGCGCGGTCTTGAAGGCGTCGAAGCGCGCCTCGAGGCCCTGGCCGTCGCCGTTGGGCAGGGCGAGCGGGTAGTGGTTCCACTTGTAGCCCCGCGCGTCCTGCCGGCGGCTGGGCGCCCAGCCGG
>JANXXR010000343.1 GCA_025350525.1 Deltaproteobacteria bacterium | reverse complement strand
CAGCTTTCCCGAGTTCGCAGCGGGACTGCTTCTGGGCGGAGCGCTCAGCGCGGTGGCGATGCCCATCGCGCTCTTGACGGCGCTGGCCGGCCGCGGCGGGACGCTGCTGGTCGCGGCCCGCCGGGGCTGAGCTTCACTGCTTGGCGAGCGCGAGGATGACCTGGTACTCGGCGGGCGAGACCTCCTGCACCGAGAGCCGCTGCCCGCGTTGGATGAGCGCCATCTTCTCGAGCGCCCGGGTGGCGCGGATGAGCGGCAGCGGCACCGGCTTCGGAAGCTTGCGCAGCGCGCGCACGTCCACCTGGAACCAGCGGGGCGCGTCGGGCGGCGACTTCGGGTCGAAGTGATCGTCGCCCGGGTCGAACTGGCTGGGATCGGGATAGCCCTCGCGCACCACCTCGGCCTCGCCGGCGACGTGCGGCGGGTCGCCGTTGGAGTGGTAGATGAGCGCGCGGTCGCCCTTCTTGAGCGCGTCCCGCAGGAGATTCCGCGCCTGGTAGTTGCGCACGCCGCCCCAGCCGGTGGTGCGCCGCGGGGCGGCGAGCAGGTCGTCGAAGGAGAAGAGCAGCGGCTCGGTCTTGAGGAGCCAGTGCCGCATCACTTGCCCTTGGCGGCCTGCTTGCCCTTGACGGCGTCGGGGTTCTGCGGGAACCGCCAGCCCTTCTCCTTCTTCCACTGCAGCTCGTCGTCCACCGACCAGTCCAGGTACGGCTGCCGCGCCGGCAGCTCGTTGAGGCGGCCGTCGATGAAGATGGCGGGCGTGCTCTCGACGCCGGCGGCGAGGCCTTCGCGCAGGTGCTTCTCGACCACGGCGTCGAACTTGCCGGAGTAGGCTTCCTTGATCATCTCGTCGCCGTCGAGGCCCAGCTGCTTGGCGTAGGCCTTGAGGTTGCCGTCCTCGAGCGCGTCCTGGTTGGCGAAGAGCGCCGCGTTCATCTGCCAGAACTTTCCCTTGCCGCGCGCGTACTCGGCGCAGAGGGCCGCGATGCGGGCGCGGGGATGGGAGGCGAAGGGGAAATACTTGGAGCACAGGTGCACCGCGCCGGGACGGTCGACGTCCACCAGCGCCGTCAGCGGGCCCAGCGCGGCGGCGCAGTGCGGACACTGGTAGTCGCTGAACTCGACGATGGCCACGGGCCCCTTGCCCTCGACCGCGCAGTTGTCGGAGGCGACCTTGACGCGCTTCTGCGGGTCGAAGTTGCCGTAGTACTTCTCGAGGAGCTGGACGATGGGCTGGGCCGGCGCGCCTTCCTTGGCGAGCATCTTGACCAGCTTGGCCATGCGCAGCGCGTGCGGGTCCTTCTCTTTCGGGTCGAGGCAAATGGCCAGCGTCTCGGGACAGCCGGCGTAGTTGAGGACCTCGGCGGCGACGTCGATGAAGACGCCCCGCTGCTGGTCGGTCAGGTCCGAGAGGTCGACGGCAGGGAAGACCTTCTTGGCCTGCTCGGCGGTCACGGGCGTCAAAGCGAGGAGGGCGGCGAAGAGGAGGGACATGGGGGGCGGGTTATAACACCGGCGCGAAAAGGGACGAGAGCGGGACGCCGGAAAATCCCGGAAAGAGGCGCTGCACGTCGGACACGCCCAGCTGCCGGGCGGCCGCCGCCGCGAGGACGGAACGCAGGTCGGTGGTGACGGCGAGGTCCCGGCCCTCGTAGAGCTGGTCGTCGCGCAGGCCCGGCCACCGTCCGTGGATGCGGCCGCCCTGCACCCCGCCGCCCAGCACGAAGGCGACCGAGGCGTGGCCGTGGTCGGTGCCGTTGGCGCCGTTCTGGCGGACGGTGCGGCCGAACTCGGTGGCGGCGACGAGCACCACGTCGTCGGCCCGCGGCCCGAGATCGCGGCGGAAGGCGGAGAGCGCCTCTCCCAGCTGCTTGAGATTTCCGGCCAGCGCGCCCGGCTGGGCGACGTGGGTGTCCCAGCCGCCCGCGTCCGCGCAGCCGACCCGCAGGCCCACCTCGGCCTTGATCAGCTGCGCCAGCTGCTTCAGCGAGTTGCCGATGGGGCCGTTGGGATACTGCACGTCCGTGGGCGGCGGCGACCCGAGCTTGCGCTCCAGCAGGTCGAGGGCGGCGAAGGCTTCCTTGCCGCTGGTGGCCACCGGCTCGTCGGGCTGGCCGCCGTACATCGCCTCGAAAGCGGTGCGCGCCTGGGTGCGGCCCTTGGGTCCGCCGGGGGCTCCCGCCATGGGACGGAGCCGAAGCTGGTCGAGCGAGGCGAAGGCCAGCGCGTCGGGCGCTCCCTGCAGCGCGCGGGGAAGGCGGGCGGCCACGGCGACGGCGTCGAGCGGAGATCGGGCCTCGGGCAGCGGGGAGTCGCGCAGGGCGCGGGCCAGCCAGCCGTCGGGGGTGCCCTTCACGCCGGGCGTGCCCAACTCGAGGAAGTCCTGGGCGTCGAAGTGCGAGCGCGTCGGATCGGGCGAGCCGACCGCGTGCACGAAGGCGAGCGAGCCTTCCTTCCAGAAGGGCAGCAGCGGGGCGAGCGCGGGATGCATGGCGAAGCCCGGCGTGAGATCGATCAGGTCCTGCGGCTTGAGCGCGAGCTGCGGGCGGAGCTGCTGGAAGCGAGGCTCGCCGACCGGGGTCACCGCGTGCAGGCCGTCGAGGGCGCCGCGCAGGAAGAGGAAGACCAGCGCCTTGCGCCGGCCAGGGCCGAGGTCCTGGTCGGCCAGCGCCCGCCGCGTCCAGAGAGGGAGGAAGCTGCCCGCGGCGATGAGGGCGCCGCCCTTGAGGATGTGCCGGCGGGAGGTCATCTGCGCTGCAGCTCCGGGGCGCCGAGGAGGAGGCCCACCGCCCGCGCGGCCTGGAGCGCGGGCTTGGGTGGCGCTTTTTGTAGTTGGTCTAAAATATAGGCGCGGGTCTGGTCGGAGAGCTCGGCTGCGCCCAGCTCGGCGGCGGCCTTCTGCAAGAGGCCCTCCGGCTTTTCGGCGGCCAGCCGCGAGAGATCGATCTTCACGCCGTCGAGCTGCCCGTTGGCGAGCTGCAGCCCGAAGTCGATGCGGGCCAGCAACGCGCCCGAGGAGAGCCAGGTCTGCGCCAGGTCGGGATATCCGGTGGGCGGCTGCGAGGCGTAGAGCGGCTCGCCGATGCGGGCCACCGCGCGGGCGAGGAAAAGCGGATCGGCGACCGTGGCCTCGAGGCCGCGCACCGCCGCTGCCACCAGCTCGAGCGGCGAGCGGACCTTGGCCTTGAGGGCCTTGCGGCTCCAGAACTCGGGCGACTCGAAGATGGCCCGCAGCATGGAGCGGATGTCGCCGTGCGTGCGCGCGTACGCCTGCGTCACCTTGAGCACCAGCGCTTCCGGCGGCGCATCGCTGACGAAGCGTCGGGCGAGCTTTCTGGCCACGAAGCGCGCGGTCGAGGGATGGGCGGCGAGGATGCGCAGGACCTGCTCGCCGTCCTCTTCGCCGCCGCCCGCCCGGATGACCTGGCCCAAGACGCGTTTCTCGCCGAAGTCGTGCATGGCCGGGCGGAAGACGAACTTCGGATCGCGCTGCGGCTGCTCGACGGTCCAGCCGGTGAAGCAGCGCGCCACCTCGACGATGTCGGCCTGGGTATAGCCGCCGTCGACGCCGAGCGTGTGCAGCTCGAGCAGCTCGCGGGCGTAGTTTTCGTTGAGCCCCCGTCGCGGCTTTTTGGGCGGCTCGCCGTTTTGTATATTTTGTATCAAACGTCCCCACCGCTGGGGCGGCCGGCTCGGGGCAGGCGCCGCGGAGCGCCAGTTGTCCAGGTAGATGAGCATGGCCGGGCTGTGCGCGGTG
>JANXXR010000329.1 GCA_025350525.1 Deltaproteobacteria bacterium | reverse complement strand
GGGCGGTGCGAACTGCGCGGCGATGGAGTCGCGCACGCTGCGCGCCATCGCCCTGGGGTCGCCCTGGTATGCGGCAGGCGCCACCGGCGTCAGCACCCGGAAACGGAACCGGATGGTTTGGTCGGGGACCGTATACCACTTCATGCCGCGCATCAGCGCCGGCGGGCTGGCGTCGATGTGGACGGGCACCACCGGCACGTTGGCCTTCTGCGCGATGACGAAGGCGCCCGGCCGGAAGTCGCCGAGGAGGTCCCGGGGCGAGCGGGTGCCCTCGGGGAAGATCAGCACCGGATCGCCGCGGCGCAGCCGCTCGACGGCGCCCATCACCACTCCCGCGCCGGAGAGCAGGCCGCCGTCGCCCGCGTCGATGTGGTCGGCATAGCGCAGCATCCGCCCCACGAATGGGCCGCGGATGACGGCGCCCTTCACCACGCAGAACATGCTCGGGTAGAGCGCGAGCAGGAGCACCACGTCGATGAGCGTGGGATGGTTCGCCACCATGACGAACGGCCCCTCGAGGCGCAGCCCTTCCTCGATGTCGCTGGCGTCGAAGTCGATCAGCCGGAAGAACTTCATGTAGTTGGCGTGGAAGCGCAGGCTGCGGTTGAGCACCTGGCGGCAGCGGCGGCTTCCCTCGACGGGATCCTTGCGCCAGCGCAGGCGCAGGGCGGGGAGCACAGTCCAGGAGATGAAGAGGCCGCCCCACCAGAAGACAAAGAAGGCAGAGCCGGTAAAGAGGATGCGAAACAGCTTGGCGATGCCGCTCGACAGACTGCGTTTCACCTCGACAACCGACCACGGCCGGCTGGCCCCTGTCAATCGGGCTCAGGGCATCGCCAGAGGCAAAAGCGGCTACTTGCGGCGGTGCCTGCGGCGCTTCTTGTCTCCCTGCATGTACTTGTAGTCGGGCCTGGGCGCGGGCGGCGGCGCTTCCGGCGCGACGTACGCCACCTGCGCGGCGGCAGCCGTGGCCAAGGCCGCGGGATCGAGCGCGGCCAGGCCCAGCGCGCGCGCGGCTTCCGGCGCCGTCATCGATCTTCCGCCGGTCCAGAGCGTGCTCAGCGCCGCCTTGGTGTCCTTCGACTTCCACCACAGAGGCTTCTCCAACTGCGCTCCCAGCAGCGCCCCGAAGAGCGGCACCGCCCCGCGGATCCAGGGATCGGCCTCGAGGGACCAGCGCGCCGCATCGTCGTCGGAGAGCACCGCAAAGGTCGCTCGCTGGAGGAGGCCGCGGTAGAGCGCCGCCTGCGCCTCCGCCGTCCGCGCACCTTGGCGCCGCTGGATCTCGAAGAGCACCAGCGCCGCCGCCCGCCGCGCCGAGAGCAGCCTGCGCACAGCCTGGGTGTGGACCAGGTCGTCGAGCGGCTCGCCCCGCAGCTGGGTGGTGGCGCGCAGCCAGTCGGGATCGCCGGCCAGCTCCTCGAAGAGCTGCGCCGCTCCTTCCGCCGCTGCTCCATCGCCCAGCTGCGAAAGCTCCCACGGCTGCGCTGCCGCGAGCGCGCCGCCCAGCGCCCGCGCGCCTTCGTGCAGCGTCGCGCGCTGCTCCTCGAAGCCGCCGGTGGGGCGCAGCGAGAGCCGCACGTCCGCCGGCGGATCGATCCAGAGCGCCAGCGGCCGGGCGCCCTTGGACGGCGAGGGCTCGGCATCGACGCGCAGCGCTTCGGGCACCTCGATCCCCAGCTCGCGGAAGACTTCCTTGGTGGCCGCCCAGGCGCGCCGGGTGGGAAACTCCGCGTCGGCCGGCGCCGACCGCACCAGCCGCGCCAGGTCCGAGCGCCGCAGCCGGTCGGCCGTGACGCCGATGTTCCGCACCGCCGTGGACTGCACCGCCCGCGCCGCCACGCTCTCGGTGGCGACGAGCGTCTTCTCCGCCAGGTCGGCCAGCGCCGCGACGGGCATGCCGTGCGCGCGCTCGACCAGCGCGCTCCAGCTGCCGAGGTTCAGCGTGGTGATCGCCTTCTCCACTGCGGCGTCGCGGGCCAGCAAGAGCGGCGCCAACGCCTGCGCGGCCTTCGCCTCCGCGAGCGCGATGACCGCCCGCTTCTGCGCGCTGGGCTCGTCGGTGAGCAGGCGATCCAGATCGCGCTCCGCCCGATCCTGCCCCTCCACCTGGAAGGCGAGTTGCGACCGCGCCCGCTCCAGCGCGTCGATCTCCGCCCCCGCCTCCCGCGAGATCTGCAGCGTGGCGATCTGTTGCCGCAGGAGCGCGAGCGGCCTCGACTCCGGATGCTTCGCTGCCGCCAGCGTGAGCAGCTCCAGCGACCGCCGCTGCAGCAGCGCCGGATGCTCGGCCAGCGCGCCCGCCGGCATGGGGCCCGCGCCGGTGGTCCAGCGCTGCCAGAAGAGCGCGCCCTCGGATTTGAGGAAGGCGTGCGCCTCGGTGGAGAGCTGCGCCGAGACCTGATCCGGATCGGCCGGCGCCTCGGCCACGCCGCCGCCGGGCAGGCTCCCTGAGCGGGAGGGCGCGGCGGGCGCGTGGCCGCAGGCGGCGGCGCAGAGCAGCAGCAGGCAGGGCGTTCTCACTCGCGTGTGACTGCACTTTCCGGGCGGCGAGAGCAAGGGTTTTTCCGGCGCGGTTGCGCTATGAAGCAGCGCCATGCCCGCCTCTGCCGACCTGGTCCGCGCTCGCGCGGCGCTCGCCCGCTCGCTCCGCGACGGGCTGGAGTCGCGCGGCTACCTCGAGGTGGAGACGCCCATCGCCGTACCCTTCGCCGGGCAGGAGCCTCACTTACGTCCCTTCGAGACCCGCTTCACTCCCGACCCGCCGGTGCCGCCGGGCGGTATCGAAGGCGCGCGCCGGCTGCACCTGCACACCAGCCCCGAGTACGCGATGAAGCGGCTGCTCTCGCGGCCCGGCTTCTCGCGCTGCTACCAGTTCGCCCGCGTCTTCCGCGACGGCGAGGTGACGCGCACGCACAACCCGGAGTTCACGCTGCTCGAGTTCTACGCCTCGCCGGGCAGCGCCGATTCGATCATGGCGGAGCTGGAAGCGCTCATCGCCGCGGCGGCCACGCTGGCGCCGGGCCGCGCGGGGCACGGTCGCGCGCGATCGATCTCGCTTTCGCCGCCGTTTGAGCGGCTCACTTGCCGCGAGGCCTTTGCCCGCTACGCCGGCTTCGATCCGCTGCCTCTCGACGCCGACGCCTTCGCCCAGGCGGCGCGCACCGTCGGCGTGCGGCCGGCGGCCGAGGCTTCGTGGGACGACGTCTTCACGCAGGTGTTGATGGAGAAAGTCGAGCCCTGCCTCGGCCTCGAGCAGCCGACGTACCTGACCGAGTACCCGGCTTCGCAGGCGGCGCTGGCGCGGCTCAAGCCTTCCGACCCGCGCGTGGCCGAGCGCTTCGAGCTGTATGCGGGCGGGCTGGAGCTGGCCAACGGCTTCTCCGAGCTGTGCGACGCGGCCGAGCAGCGCCTTCGCCTGCAAGAGGAGCAGAACCTGCGCGCCGTCCTGGGCCGCGAAGTCTTTCCCCTCGACGAGGCCTTCCTGCAATCGCTCGACCGCATCGGCGCGGCCGGCGGCGTGGCGGTGGGCTTCGATCGCCTGCTCATGCTGCTCACCGGCGCGCAGTCGATCTCCGACGTGCTCCTCTTCCCCGCGGCGGACGAGTACCCGAGGGCGCGAACGTGATCGTCCTCCTCTTCCTGCGGACTTTCTTTGGCTGGCTTTTGATCCTCCTCGCCACCATGAGCCATGCGCTGCTCATCGTCCTCGGCGGCGAGAGCGATTTCTCCGAGCGGGTGCTGCGCCGCTGGGCCCGCTTCTTCCTCTGGGTGACCGGCGCCCAGCTCATCGTCCAGTGCGACGTGCCTCTCGATCCGCAGAAGAGCTACGTCTACATCTCCAACCACACCTCCAACCTGGACGCCCCCGCCATCCTCGCCGCCGTCGATCGGCCGCTGCGCTTCATCGCCAAGCGGGAGTTGGCCCGCATCCCGCTCTTCGGCTGGGCCGCGCGGCGCATGGGGCACGTCTTCATCGACCGCAAGGATCGCAAGGGCTCGACCCGCGCCATCCGCAGCCGCATCGACAAGGGCCTCGGCGGGGTGGCGCTCTTCTTCTTCGCCGAGGGCACCCGCTCGACCACCGACGCGCTCTTGCCCTTCAAGAAGGGCGCCGCGGTGGCGGCCATCGAGACTGGCATCGACTGCGTGCCCATCGGCCTCGCCGGCGCGCGCGATGTGCTGCAGCCCAAGGGCCTGCACGTCTTCCAGCCGGGGCCGGTGGCGGTGGTCTTCGGCGCGCCTATTCCGGTGCAGGGGCATTCCATCGAGGAGCGCGACCTGCTGGTCGAGGTGCAGCGCACCGCGGTGGAGCGCGCCGTGGCCGAGGCGCGCGCGCTCGTCTCCGCGGCGCGGCGGCGCTAAGGTGTGCGGCCGATGGCGGGGATGACCACTGCGGTGCGCGACGCGCTGGCGTCGCTGGCGCGATCGTTCAAGCGCATCTCGGTCTCTCGGCACGCCCGCGATCAGCACCTCGCCTACCTGGAGCCCGCCGCCGCCGAGCTGCGCTCGCTGCTCGAGCAGAAGCCCGCCATCACCGTGGTGGTCGAGCCCACCGCGCTGCTCTTCGAGGGCGAGTCGGTGCACTCCGAGCCGGCCCGCGAGACCGGCTTCTGCTTCCGTCTCCACCGGGATGGCGTCCGCTCGCTGACTTTCCACCGCGGCGTCGGCATCGACGAGCTGCTCGCCCTCGCCAACGTGGCCATGGCCGACCCGCAGGCCGAGGGCGGACGCGAGGACGCGGTCACCGAGCTGTGGAAGGCGGACCTCCCGCACCTCTCCTACAGCGCCGGCGCGGGCTACCGCACGGGCGAGAGCGCGGCGGAGGCGATCTCGACGCTGGGCGAGATCTCGGCGCGGACGCAGGAGACGCTGGACCGCCACACCGGCGCGCGCTTTGTCGAGCTCACCCAGCAGCCCGCGCTCTGGAGCGAGGAGCAGCGGGGCAAGGGCGATCCGCAAGAGTACGGCGAGCTCTCGCGGCGGGCGGCCATGACCATCCTGCGCATCGTCGAGCTGGAATATGCCGGCTGGGACCTGCAGGCCCTTCAAGAGACCTTCTGGCGGCTGATCGATCAGCTCCTCGAGCGCGCGCAGCAGCAGGCCATCGCGCAGGCGCTGGAGCGGCTGCGGCGCCTGGGAGGATCGCACGCGGGCGAGTTTCGCAAGGCGGCGGGCGCGTGGCTTTCGGATCCGGCGCGGCTCGAGCGCGTGGTCAAGCTCGCGCCCGGCGTCGAGCGGCCGCCGCTGCTCTCGCACTGGCTTGCGCTCTTGCCCCCCGAGGCGGGCCCTGCGGTGCTGGCGGTCCTGCCGCAGGCGATCGATCCGGCCGCGCGCCTGCTGCTCGCGAACGCGGTGGTCGGGCGGGTGGACTCCTGCGCGGGGCAGCTTCCCGATCTCTTGCAGAAGGGCGCTGCCCAGGAGGCGCTGGCGCTCGTCGCCGCGCTCGCGACTCTGCCCCCGCCGCGCCGCGCCGAGCTGGCCGCTCGTGCCCTCGAGCACCGGGACGCGGCGGTGCGCCTCGAGGCCATTCCGCTGGTGGCGGCCGACGCGGGCGTCGCGATGCGCACCCTCGGGACGCCACTCGCGTCGCCCTTGCCAAAGCTTCGGGTGGCCGCGGCCCAGGCGCTCGCCAACTGCTCCAGCGCTGCCGAGCAGGCGGCGGGACTGCTCGTCGAGGCCATCCTTCGCCCGCAGTTCTCCTCGCTGGACAAGGAGGAGAAGACGCTCTTCTTCCGATCGCTGGGCAAGCTCGGCACCGGCGCGGGCTACACCTTCCTGCTCGAGCAGCTCTCGCGGCGGAGCAAGAAGATCTTCGGGAGGAAGAAGATCATCGACAAGCAGCTCCTCGCGGTGGAGGGCCTCGCCGAGGACGGCAGCGGCAAGGCCGTGCGCGCGCTCGAGGACGCCGTCCTGCCGACGCGCGGCTATCCGCCGGCGGTGGTGGCGGCCTGCAAGGCGGCGGCGCAGCACCTGCGCGCGACGCAGCGGGGCAAGAGCGCATGAGCAAAGGCCGCAGCGTCTTCGACGCCAACGACAGCCAGGCGACCCGCGACCTGCGCCAGCAGCTGGGGCAGCAAGTCTTGCTCGCGCTCAGCTCCATCGTCCGCGATGCGCGCAGCTACAGCGAAGAGAACGCGGTCTTCAAGCCCATGCTGGAGCAACTGCAGCAGGCCATCTTCACGCTGCTCGAGGCCGACGGCGTCTTCGAGCTGGCCTTTCAGGGCGACGGCGCCTACCTGAACCGGCAGGGGCTGCGCGTGGACGCGGGCGGCCTGCCGCTGCTGGAGGGGGTGAAGCAGGATCTGAAGAAGCGCGGCGTCTCCGGCCTGAGCGCCGCGGTGGCGCCGCCCAAGGCCGACCTGCGGGAGCTGGTGCGGCTGCTCTCGCCGCGGGGCCCGAAGAGCCCGGGCTCGCGGGGCGACACGGCGCGGCCCTTCATCGTGCTGCGCCTCAAGGTCGGCGCGGGCGGCGCCGCCGAGGACGCCTCGGAGGATCGCACGGCGCGGCTGGTCTCGGCGTACGCGCACGCGGTCTTCTTCGTCGATCACACCATCCAGCAGCTGCGGGTGGCGGGCGAGCTGATTCCGCTCTGGGCGGCCTCGCGGGTGATGCAGGACCTGGTTGACCTTCAAGCCGCCATGCCCGCGCGCTTCCTGCAGCTGGCGCGGAGCAAGGCGGTGAGCGAGGAGTACTGGGGCTTCCACGCCGCCAACGTGGCGGTGCTGGCCATCAGCTTCGGCGCGCGGCTGGGGCTCGCCAAAGGGCGGCGGCACGATCTGGGGATGGCGGCGCTCTTCCACGACGTGGGGATGGCGGCGATTCCGGCGGCGCTGCTCGAGCGGCACGGCAAGCTCGACATCCGGGCGCAGACGGCGCTCAAGGCTTCGCCGCTCTTCGCGGCCCGGGCCATCCTCCGCGACCGCGAGGTGCACGCGGCGGCGCTGGAGCGGGCGCTGGCGGCGTACGAGTGCCACCTCGACCTGGTGCCGCCGGCGGAGGATCCGGTGCCGGAGATCGGGCTGCTCGGGCGCATCCTTTCCATCTGCGAATCCTACGATGCACTCACCACCGAGCGGCCCTTCCGCCCGGCGCGCTCGCACCAGGAGGCGCTGCGGATCATGACCACCGAGCAGGTCTTCCGCTTCGACCCGCAGCTGATCGACCTCTTGCCGGCGGTGGTGGAGCCGCTCTTGCGGTAGCGCCTGCCGCTGTTTCAGAGCACGCGCAGGATCAGGCACTTCAAGTAGCGCGTCTCCGGGACGCCCAAGAGCGTGGGGTGGTCGCGGCCGGCGCCGCGGCGCTCGATCACCTGGACGTTGCGCTTGGCATCGGTGGCGGCGGCGAGGACCATTGACTCGAACTGCTGGTCGTCGATGTGGAAGGAGCAGGAGCAGGTGATGAGCACGCCGCCGCGGCTGAGCATGAGGAAGGCGCGGAGGTTGATCTCCTTGTAGCCGCGCAGGGCCGCGTCGAGGGAGGCCTTCGACTTGGCGAAGGCGGGAGGGTCGAGGACGATGGTGTCGTAGCGCTCCCCCTTTTCGGCTTCGTCGCTGAGGAGGTCGAAGGCGTTTGCGACCTTGAACTCGAGGTTGGTCTTGCCGTTGCGGGCGGCGGCCGCGCGGCCCTGCGCCGCCGCCTGCTCGCTGATGTCCACGGCGGTGACGGTCTCGGCGTGGCGGGCAAGCTGCAGCGCGAAGGCGCCGCCGTAGGTGAAGCAGTCCAGCGCGCGGCCCCGGGCGTAGCGGCCCGCCTCGACGCGGTTCTCCGCCTGATCGAGGAAGGCGCCCGTCTTCTGTCCTTCGAGCAGGTCGGCGACGAGGCGGACTTCTCCCTCGAGGAACTCGACGGGGCCGGGCGCTTCGCCGCGCAGCACGCCCTTGCGCTGGGGGAGGCCTTCGTGGGCGCGGACGCGGACGTCGTTGCGCTCGACGATGGCGCGCGGCTGCAGGAGATCCTGGAGAAGATCCGCGAAGAGGTCGCGGCGCGCGTCGGTGGCTTCGGTCAGCGTCTGGATGCTCAGGTAGTCGGCGTAGCGATCGACGATCAGGCCCGGCAGCAGGTCGGCCTCGCCGTGCACCAGTCGGCCGGCGCGGCGGCGCTCGGGGTCGGGCGAGACGGCGTCGCGCAGCGACTTGGCCTGGGCGAGGCGGCGGGCGAAGAAGGCGTCGTCGACGGTCTCGTCCTCGCGGGTGAGCAGGCGGACGGCGATCTGGCTCTGCGCGCCGTAGAAGGCCTTGCCCACGAACCAGCCGCGCTCGTCGGCGAGGCGGACCACCTCGCCGCCTTCCAGACCCGCGGGCGCAGCGATGTCGGAGCGGTAGATCCAGACGTGGCCCAGGTCGAGGCGCTCGACCGCGCGGCGCGAGACCACCACCGTCGGCTCGCCCGAGGCGCCGGTGCTCTCGCCGATGCTGCCCAGCACCGGCGGCGGTCGGCGCGGCGCGGATTTGGCCATTTGACCAAATGAACCGGCGGGACGGCCGCGGGCCGCGGGAGAGGCCTGGCCCACGTCGCGCGCCGCCCGGGATCCCTGCTTCACGCGCTCGAGCCGCCGGGCATCCTTGGGCGATTTGGGCTGGTCGCTCATCGGCGGCGGACTGTACACGCGGGCCCCCCAGCGCGCGACGCCAATCCGCCCTTGGTCATTTGACCAAATCGCCCCGCGGGCCTCGGCGCTGAAGCCGAGGCAAAGGCGAAAGCGAAAGCCACCACGGAGGCGCGAAGGGCACGGAGTTTTTGGGTGGTGCCCGACGCCGGTGCCCCAAGAAGGCACGGAAACAGCCAGGGCCTTTCTCCGTGGCTCTGTGCCTCCGTAGGTGCGCTTCAAGGCCTCTGGTCAGACCGGCGTGCGCGTCTGGGGCGAGGCCTCGCGGATGGCCGAGCCGGGCGAGGAGATGGCCCCTGCGGCCCCCCCAGAAAAAAAATTATTTCTTTCTCTCGGGGCGTCATCGCGGGGCCTCGCGGATGGCCGAGCCGGGCGAGGGGGTGGCCCCTGCGGCCCCCCCCAGAAAAAAAATTATTTTTTTCTTTCGGGGTGTCATCGCAAGGCTTGGCGGATGGCCGAGCCGGGCGAGGGGGTGGCCCCTGCGGCCCCCCTCAGAAAAAAAATTAATTTTTCTTTCGGGGCGTCATCGAGCGGCCGAGGGGTCCGGCTTGACCTTGGTGCGGTGTCGATGCCCGACCGTGCCCGGATGGCGGCGTGCGCCTGGGGCGCGACGTCACGGTCGCGGCAGACGGCGGGGTAGCACCGCCAGCGCGACCCCGGAGAGGATGGCGGCGCCGCCGAGGACGAGCCGCAGCGCCGGCGCCTCGCCGAGCAGCGCCGCGCCTCCCGTCGCCGCCAGCACCGGCACCGAAAGCTG
>JANXXR010000318.1 GCA_025350525.1 Deltaproteobacteria bacterium | reverse complement strand
TGTTCATGGTGCAGGAGCCGCACACCTCTTCCAGGCAGGCGGCGTCCCAGGCGGGCGGCGTGGTCTTCTTGCCGTCGGCGGTCACCGGGTTGCGCTGGATCTGCATCAGCACCGAGATGACGTTGGCGTTGGGCCGGCGCTCGACGTGGAACTCTTCCCAGCGCGGCGGCGCGTCCGGCCCGTCCTGTCGCTCGATCCGGACCACGAGCTTCTTGTTGGTTTCCATGGCGTCCTTAATCGTAATGACGGGGCTCCGGCGCGACCACCGGATTGGAGAGGCTCTGCAAGGCCTTGAACTCGACCTGCGGACCCGCGGGCGTCCAGGTGGCCATGGTGTTCTTCAGCCATTTCTCGTTGCGCGCGTTCCACGCCGCCATGAACTGCGGGTCGTCGGTGGGCTTGGCCGTCTTCGGCTTGGGCAGCACGAACTCGGGCTTGTAGTGGCTGCCGCGGCTCTCGTCGCGCAGGCGCGAGCACTTGAGGATCAGGTGCGCGAGCTCGAGCATGTTCCACAGCTGGTTCAGGTAGGTGGCCGCCTGGTTCAGCGTCCGCCCGGTGTCGAGCACGTTGCAGGTCTTCCACCGCTCCTTCATCTGCTGGATCTCAACCAGCGCCTCGTCGAGCTGCGCGTTGACCTTGACCACGGTGGCGGACTTGACCATCAACTCGCCCATCTCCTGCCCGAGCGCGTACGGGTTCTGCGGGCCGTCCATCTGGTAGATGCGGCCGAACCGCTCCACCCACTGCTGCTTGGCCGAGGCCAGCAGCGAGGCCGGCACGTCGCCCTTCTTCGGCGCCGCGTTCTTGGCGTAGCTGATCATCGACGGCCCGCCGATCATGCCGCTGTAGATGCAGCTCAAGAGCGAGTTCGCGCCCAGGCGGTTGGCGCCGTGGTAGCCGTAATCGCACTCGCCCGCCGCGTAGAGGCCGGGGATGTTGGTGCTCTGCTGGCGCGGCGAATCCTTGACCAGGTCGTTCTTCTTGTCGGCCTCGTAGTCCACCCAGAGCCCGCCCATCGAGTAGTGGACGGCGGGGAAGATCTCCATCGGCTCGTAGCGCGGATCGACGCCCTTGAACTTCTCGTAGATCTCCATGATGCCGCCCAGCTTGCGGTCGAGCGTGGCGGCCGGGATGTGCGAGATGTCGAGGTAGACCGAGTCGCCGCCGTTGATGCCGAGGCCCAGGTCGCGGCAGATGGAGAAGATTTCGCGGGTGGCCACGTCGCGGGGGACGAGGTTGCCGTAGTGCGGGTACTTCTCCTCGAGGAAGTACCAGCGCTCGCTCTCGGGGACCGCCTTGCCCCGCCGGGTGTCGCCCTTCTGCTTCGGCACCCAGACGCGGCCGCCCTCGCCGCGCGCCGACTCCGACATGAGGCGGTGCTTGTCCTCGCCGGGGATGGCGGTGGGGTGCACCTGCACGAACTCGGCGTTGGCATAGATGGCGCCGTCCATGTAGCTGCGGCCGTTGGCGCTGCCGGTGTTGATGGTCGAGTTGGTGCTGCGCCCGTAGACGATGCCGGGGCCGCCGGTGGCGAGGCAGACCGCGTCGGCGGCGAAGGCCTCGATGGCCATGGTCCGCAGGTCGACGGCGACGATGCCGCGGCAGGCGCCCTGCTCGTCCTTCACGAAGCCCAGGTACTCCCAGTACTCGTGCTTGCGGACCAGGCCCTCGGCCTCGTAGCGGCGCACCTGCTCGTCGAGGGCGTAGAGCAGCTGCTGGCCGGTGGAGGCGCCGGCGAAGGCGGTGCGGTTGAAGAGCGTGCCGCCAAAGCGGCGAAAGTCGAGCAGGCCTTCGCTGGTGCGGTTGAAGGGCACGCCCATGCGGTCGAGCAGGTAGATGATGTGCGGCGCCGCGTGGCACATGCCCTTGACGGGCGGCTGCTCGCCGAGGAAGTCGCCGCCCTTGAGGGTGTCCTTGACGTGGTTGTCGGGGTTGTCGCCTTCGCCCTTGGTGTTGACGGCGCCGTTGATGCCGCCCTGCGCGCAGACGGAGTGGCTGCGCTTCACCGGGACGATGGAGAAGATGTCCACCTGCTTGCCCGCCTCGGCCAGCTTGATGACCGTCATCAGCCCCGCGAGGCCCCCGCCCACGACGATGTAGCGCTCCGCCATGCCGCCCTCCGATTGGCGGGGGGACATAGCGCACAACCGGCGGAGTCGCAACGCGACGCACGATCGCGCTTCCCAAGCGCGGCATCCGGAAGTATGGGGGCCGCATGAGCTGCGAGGTCGACGTCGCCTGGGCGGCAAAATGACGCGGATGCGCCGTCCCCTGCGGGCGCTGAGGCGGCGGACAGCGCCGGGCTCGATGCCGGCCGGGCAGCTCTACGATCCGGACTTCGTCTCGCCGCACGACCGCGCGCAGATCGTCGAATGGCTCGGGCAGATCCATCCGCTCTGGGAGGAGCGCTTCTCCGGCCACCATCCTCCGCCGCCGGGGCAGCAGCAGCGCCGCCTGCTCCGGCCCGTGTACTGGCTGGGCAACTGGCAGTTCGCCTGCCTCGACTACTACCGGCCGCCTCACGGCGTCGCCGGACGCTGCATGCAGGCCGAGCCCTTTCCGCCGGTGCTCGCCAAGCTGGTGGCGGCGGTGGAGAAGCTCGCCCGCCAGATGTTTGAAGGCGAGGAGATGCCAACCGGTTGGCACCTCAACACCTGCCTCGTCAACCTCTACGGCAGCCAACTCGCGGGCGGGCGACGCCTCGACACCGCGCGGGTCGGCGAGCACCGCGACTTCGAGCCGGGGCCGGTGGCCTCGATCTCCCTGGGGGAGCGCGCGCTCTTCCAGTTCGTGCGCAGCTCGCGGCCGGGCGACCGCGACGAGGTGGTCTCGCAGACCTGGCTCGAGGACTCTTCGCTGCAGCTCTTCGGCGGCGAGCGGTGGAAGCGGCAGCACTTCCACCGCGTGCAGCGGGTGGAGACGAAGGGCGGCCACGGCTTCAGCCTGCGCGTCTCCGACTTCGAGACGCGGCGGGTGAACTTCACCTTCCGCTACGTGCCGGACCAGCACGTGGTGCCGTTCGCCCAGCTTCCGCCCGAGGCTCAGACCGACGTGCGCGGATATGTCGAGCAGCTTGCGAAGCAGTCGCCCTTCTTCGCCGCGGCTCTGGCTTCGGGTCCGAAGCCCGAAGGCTGACGCTCACTCCTTCTGGCGCTGCTGGAACCGCCGCTGCTTGGCGCGGTTGCCGCAGTCCTTGGAGGAGCAGAAGCGGCGGCTGTGGTTGCGCGTCTCGTCGACGAAGATCCAGCCGCAGCGCCCCGCCTCGCTCTCGCCGCAGAGGCCCAGCAGCCCCGCCGGCAGATCGGTCTCCAGCACCCGCGCCGCGTCCGCCGCCACCGGACGGAGGAGGGCGAGCAGATCGCCGTCGTCGTCGAAGGCCGCCTCGAAGCCGCCGCCCGCCTTCGGCCGCAGCCGCCGGTGCTGCATCGCCGCCGCGATCCAGCCGTTGACCTGGGCGAGATCCGCCGCGGGCGGGGAGCGCCCCTCGATGGCCGCCAGCACCACCGCGTGCAGCGCCTCCCGCGCGGCGACCGCCTCGGCGAGCGCCTGCTGCGCCCGGCGCGGATGCTGGCCGGCCAGCGCGATCAACTCCTGCATGCGGCGCCGGTCGATCAGGCCCACCTGCTGCGCCCACCAGGGCAGATCGGCATAGTCGGTCAGGCGCTCGTCGGGCCGCACCCCGCGCAGCCCGCCCATGGTGTTGAGGAACTCGAGCGAGAGCCGCCCGCCATCCAGGTCGAAGATCCGCCGCTCCGCGAAGGCACTCATCCGTAACCTCCAAATACCACTTGACAGGTTATCTACGCCGAAGCAACATAACCGTCAAGTAGCGCTTAGGAGGTTATATGTTCCGTCTGGCCCTTCGCCCTTCCCCGCTCGGTCTCATCCTCGGCCTCGCCGTGGTCGTCTTCTGGGCCCTGCTCTGGATCGTCTTCCTCGCCCAGGTGGTCGGCACCCCCGAAGCGGCGGCGCGCCGGCCCGGGGAAGTCCCGGAGCTGGCGCGCATGAAGACGGTCCGCAGTCCGCGGGCG
>JANXXR010000274.1 GCA_025350525.1 Deltaproteobacteria bacterium | reverse complement strand
CCTCCAGTCCATCGTGTTCTGCGCAAGAGGTTGGTAGATCGCAGGGCCCTCCGGCCGATCGGGCCGCAGGTGGCGGACGTCGCCCACCACGCCGACGATGGTCATCCATCGGGCGGGCTTTTCGCGCGCGAAGCGGAGCTGCTTGCCGAGCGGGTCCTCGCCGGGAAAGAAGCGCCGCACGAAGGCTTGATTGACCATCGTTTCCTGCGTCCCGGCCGCTCCGTCGTCGGGGCCGTAGAGCCGGCCACGGACGAGCGGAATCTTGAGCGCGCCGAAATAGCTGCCGCTGGTCACGCGCACCATCGCGTCCGGCTCGCGGCCCTCGGGCGGCGCGGGGCGGCTGGCGAAGAGTAGATCGTGGACCATGGTGCTGCCGCCTAGGGGCGGCTCGCTGATCAGACCCGCTCGCGCCACGCCGGGCGCGGCTTGCACCTCCTCGAGGAGCCGGCGGAAAAACTCGGCGGACCGGGCGGCCTGCGGATAGCGGGCTTCGGGCAGAATGATTCGCATTCCGAGGGCTCCGTCCGCATCGAAGCCGAGCGGCGCCTGCTGCAGCCGCGAGAAGCTCCGCAAGAGAAGGCCCGCAGCCACCAGGAGCGAAAGCGAGAGTGCCAGCTCGGCGACGACGAGCGCGCGGCGCAGGCGGCCGTGGGTGCGGCCGCCGATGGCGCCCGACCCTTCCTTCAGAACTTGCTGCAGATCGAAACTTGAAAGGCGCAGCGCCGGCAGCAGACCAAAGACCACCCCGGTGGCGAGCGAGACTCCGAAGGCCACGGCCAGGACGCGGCGATCGATCCGCACCGCGTCCAGGTGCGGCAGCTCAGCTGGCTGCAGCGAGAGGAGCAGTGGCAAGAGCCACGCTGCCAGCAAGAGCCCGGCCGCGCCGCCGAGCAGCGCCAGGAGCACGCTCTCGCAAAGCTGCTGGCGAACGAGCCGGCGGCGGCTCGCGCCAAGCGCGGCGCGGATGCCCAACTCGCGCTGCCGGCCGATGCCGCGCGCGAGCAGAAGGCCGGCGAAGTTGCCGCAGGCGACGAGCAGCACAAGGCCGACTGCGGCGAGGAGGAGCAAGAGCGGCGGCCGGGCCCTCTCGACGTATCGCTCGTGGAGCGGCTCGAGCAGGTAGGGGCGGTCGCGATCGGCCGCGGGGTACAGCTCGCCGAGGCGCTTGCCCGCGACGGTCAGCTCGTCCTGAGCTCGAGCCAGGGTGACTTCCGGCGCGAGCCGCACGATAGCGACGGCGAAGTGCGCCCCTCGTGCGCCCGCGCCGTCGGGATAGTGGACCTCGAAGGGCACCAGCACGTCAGAGTGCGATTGCCAGAGCTCGAACGCCTCGGGCAGCACGCCGACCACCGTGTAGCTCTTGCCGCTCAAGACCAGCGTGCTTCCCAGAGCGGAAGGCGACGCGGAGAGCTTCTCTCTCCAGAAGCGATGGCTCACCACCGCCACCGGCGCCGCTCCGGCCCGGTCGTCGTCGTCGCCGAGCAGCCGGCCAAGCTCGGGCGGCATGGCCAGCGCGCCGAGCAAACCGCCGGAGACGATGGCGCCTTCGACCCTCTCCGGATCTCCGCGGCCGGTGAGGTCGAAAGCCCAACTCGCGTAAGCGCCGGCGCCGGACCAGGCGCGGCAGGCGGCGCGCAGATCGCGCACGTCGGGAAGCGAATGCTGGTCCTTGAGAGCGAATACCCGCGTGGGCTGCGGGAAGGGCAGCGGGCGCAGCAGCACCGCGTCGACCAGGCTGAAGATGGCGCTGCCGCCGCCAATGCCTAGAGCGAGGGAGAGGGCCGCGACGGCCGCGAACCCTGGCGCGCGTCGGAAGCCTCGGATCGCCAGCAGGAGATCGGAGGTCATGCAGTCCGTGAAGCAACCCGCATGCCCGAGGGGCTCGCTCGGGAGAAGAGCCACGCCCGGCCGGTGGTGGGAATCGCCATCCCGGGATCGAACACCCAGGCGACGCAATTGGTTGGGACATTCGGCGATTCGGGTAATTACTTTGTCTTCGTACAAGATAAGGAAACGTTTGAAAAACGTAATGTGGTCTTGGGTTTAAAAGCGGGAGATCGGATCGAAATTCTCGAAGGCGTTTTTCCTGGGGAACAAGTCGTTGTTCAAGGGAACTATCAACTTCAATTCGCCAAAGGAAAACCAAAGCCCGCAGCATCA
>JANXXR010000672.1 GCA_025350525.1 Deltaproteobacteria bacterium | reverse complement strand
CATCGGCAAGCGGCTCCCCGGGTGCCTGCGGCCCACCGACACGGTGGCGCGGCTGGGCGGCGACGAGTTCGCGGTGCTGCTGGAAGGCTTCAAGAACGCCGCCGAGACGCTGGCCATCGCCGAGCGGATCCACGCCGCGCTGCGGGTGCCCTTCCGCATCGACCAGCACGAGTTCTACGTCACCTGCAGCATCGGCGTGGCCGACGGCGTGGTCGAGGGCCAGCCTCCGGAGCAGTACGTCCGCGACGCCGACGTGGCCATGTACGCCGCCAAGGCGCGCGGCACCCCCTACGAGCGCTTCGACGGCGCCATGCACAGCCCGGCGCTGGCCCGCATGCGCATGGAGACGGAGCTGCGCTCGGCCATCGAGCGCAACCAGTTCTTCTGCGTCTACCAGCCCATCGTCGACCTGCGCACCACCCGCATCGAGGGCTTCGAGGCGCTGGTCCGCTGGCAGCATCCGGCCCGCGGCGTGGTGGGGCCCGACGAGTTCATCGGGCTGGCCGAGGAGACGCGCCTGATCGTGCCGCTCAGCCTCTGGGTGCTGCGCCAGGGCTGCAAGCAGGCGGTGCAGTGGAGGAAGGGCTACCACGGCGGCGGGCCGCTCATCGGCGTCAACCTCTCCTCGCAGCTGCTCAGCCGGCAGAACATGGCCGCCGAGATCTTCGCGGTGCTGGAGGAGGCCGGGCTCCCGCCCAGGGACCTGGCGGTGGAGATCACCGAGAGCGCGCTGATGGGTTCGCCCCAGCTGGCCGCCACCGTGCTGGGCGAATTGCGCAGCAGGGGCGTGCAGGTCTTCGTCGACGACTTCGGCACCGGCTACTCCTCCCTCGCCTACCTCTCCAGCCTGCCCGTCGACCGCCTCAAGATCGACCGCAGCTTCGTCGCCGCCATGAGCGACCCGAACCGGCTGCGCATCGTGCGGACCATCGCCACGCTGGCGCACGATCTGGGCAAGGGGCTGGTGGCCGAGGGCGTCGAGACGCTGGAGCAGCTCGAGCTCTTGCGCGGGATGGGCTGCGAATTCGGGCAGGGCTGGATCTTCTCGCGGCCCATGGACGCGGCGCAGGCCGAGGCGCTGCTCACCGCCGACCAGGCCGGCGGCGCCTTCCCGGGCCTGACCGAAGCGCCGCCGCAGGACGCCGAGCTCGCCGCCGAGAAGCTGCTCGAGGAAGGCGCGCGGCTCGAGGACGCCACCCTCCGCCGGACCTAGGCTGCAGGGACTGCGCTTTTAAAGCAAAATCACACCGCGAAGGCGCGAAGGAAAACTGGTTGAGACCGAGCCCACGCGCCAGCTCGGAGGTGGCCCGGGCACAACCCAAACAAACCTTCGCGCCTTCGCGGTGCGCTTTTGCTTCTAGCGCTTCCTGAGCTGCACAAGGAGGCCGCTCTTCTGCTCCGGCGGGATCAGGCTGTACCGCAGCGAGAGATCCTGCGGCGGCAGCTCCCACTCGAAGTCCCGCAAAAGCGCGACGGCAAACACCTGCATGAACACCGTCGAGTAGTCGTAGCCCGCGCACTTGTGCCCTTCCATTGCGCCCGCCCCCTGCGGCGCGAAGGCGTGCGGGTGGCGCTTCTCTTCGGCGCGCTCCAGCGAGAAGCGGTCGGGGTCGAACTTGCGCGGCTCGGTGAAGATGCCGTCGAAGTTGTGCTCGACCACCGCCATCATCACGTTCCAGCCGGCGGGGATGTCGTAGCCGGAGAGCTCGAAGGCGATGCGGGCGCGACCGAAGCTGACCGGCACGTTGGGCGTGGTCCGCTTGATCTCGTTGACCATCTGTAGAAGGAACGGCATCTGCCGCAGCTGCGCGGGCGTGATCGGTCCGCGCGGCGACTGCGCCCGGACCTCCGCCGCCGCCTGCTGCCGGAGGGCCGGGGTTTGGGCCAGCTGCTGAAGCGTCGCCGCCAGCTCCGCGTAGACGATGTAGCCCGCCAGCACCACGTGGTGCAGCTCCAGCGCTGCCTGCGCCGGCGTGATGCGGGTGCCGTCGGGCGCCGCCGCCGCGAGGATGCGGGAGAGGCCGTCGCTGCCGGGCGCCTTCTGGTGCTCCTCGACGAAGCGCCGGTAGGTGGCGAGGATCTGGTCGCGCGCCTGCAGGCCCTTCTTGAACGGCGTCCCCGGCAGCTTGATGGGCAGCGCGGTGAAGGCGCGGAAGACGAACTGGTAGTCGGCCACCAGCTGGGCGATCTCCGCCTCGCCGGCGCCGAGCACGTTGGTGCAGATGCCGCGGATGGCGAGCAGCTTGAGATCGTCCAGCACCTTGGCCGGGCCCTGCGCGGCCCACTTCGCCAGGAGCGCCTCGATCAGCCCCTGCAGCACCGGCAGGTAGGTCGCGAGCGCCTCGCGGGAGAAGCCCGCCAGCACGATCTTCTTGCGCGCGTGGTGGGCGGCGCCGTCCATCAGCGGCAGGATCCCGGGGCCGCCGAACAGCTCCTGTATCGGCGCCGGAAAGGCGCCCTCGCGCTGGATCAAGGTCTCGTCGAGCCACTTCTCCACCACCTGTGGCCCGGAGATGAAGACGGTGGGCGTGCCGAGGATGTGCGAGCGGAAGACGTGGCCGTGGGCCGCCGTGCGCTTCTCGATGAAGGTGAAGATGTCGCCGATGAAGGAGAGCGTTTCGCCGACCAGGGGCAGCCCCGACGTGCCGGGAGGAAGTCTCATGCGCCCGCTCTATCACAGCGAGGCGGAGAGGAAGGCCAGGTGCTCCGGCCAGAGCGCGGGCTGCTTGAAGAAGCCGAAGTGGCCGGCCGGGCCGGCGTGGAGGTGCAAGTCTTTACGCGCCTTCGGGTAGAGGTCGAGCAGCGACTCCATCGCGGCCCTGGGCGCGTAGGCGTCGTCGGCGAAGCAGACGGCGCGCAGGGGCCCCGCGTAGCGCAGGTATTCGAGACCGCCGCGCGGCTCGGCGAAGGCGAAGACGTAGCGCGGGTCCTTGCCCCAGCGCGCCCACTCGCGGGCGACGCCCAGCGGCACGTCGTCGCCCTGGCCGAAGCGGCGCATGGGGAGGTAGCCGTTCGCTGCCGTCAGGGCCGGGATGACGCCCCACCAGAGCGCCGCCATCACCGCGCGGGGCAGGCCGCGGTACGCCTTCCAGTAGGCGGTGCCGGCGGCGACGAAGAGCGCGCGGGAAAAGCCGCCGCCCTCGATCATTCCCATCAGCTGCCCGCCGGCGCTGTGTCCGACGAAGTGCCGCGGGAGACCCGGGAAGCGCGCGGCGAGGAAGTCGGCGGCGCCCGCCAGATCCTTCTCGCCCCAGTCGTGGAAGTGGGCGGTGAAGCCCTTGAGCGAACCCTGCGGTCGCGAGGTGCCGACGCCGCGGTAGTCGAGCGTCAGGGCGGCGATGCCTTCTGCCGCGAGAGCGCGGGCGAAGGGCGAGTAGAAGCGCGCGCGGACCGCCATGGCAGAGCCGATCAGGGCGCAGGCGCGCGGCGGTCCCTCGGGCCGGAAGAGCTCGCCGCCCAGCGCGAAGCCGTCGTGGCGGGCGGCGATGCGGACCGGTTCGATCATCTAGGGTCTGGCGGCCTCGGGCACCGGCGGCCTGGCCGAATCGGAGCTGGGCTTGGGCGGCGCCGGAGCTTTCGCGCTGGCCGGCACCGCCCCGGAGGAGACGCTCAGCGCCGGGCCCGGGACGCACTTGATGCCGAAGAACCCTTCTTCGCAGGACTCGTCGGAGCGGCACTGTCCCCGGCAGGGCAAGGGCTCACAGAAGCCGGTGCGGGCATTGCAGCTCTCTCCCTGCTGGCAGACCGCGTAGCAGCCGCCGCCGGCGCGGCTCACCGCCGACGAGCCGAGCGCCAGGGAAGACATGAGGGCCGCGCCCGCCAGCGTATTCGACGAGCCGGTGTGGCAGGCGAGCGCGCTCAGGACGCAGGCGATGGTGGCGAGCCTCATGCAGCCAGTCTAACGCCTGCCCGGCCGCCGTGTTTCAGGGGGCCAGCCGGTCGAGCAGCGCCTGGTTCATCTCCACGCCGATGCGCGCGATCCTTCCCTCCTCGATGCGCAGGATCGCCGTGCCCGCCAGCTGCGCGGGGACGCCGCCCGAGGTCCAGGTCCCGAGGTAGCGGACGGCCACGCCGCCCGGGGTCTGGTAGACGACCAGGTCGCGGAACCTGGCGTCCTGGAAGACCTGGAAGGTCTGCTGCGAATGGAGGAGCAGCGCCTCGCTCCCCACCAGCGTGGCCGCGAACCGCGAACCCTGCGGCCCGGCGAAGCGTACGTCGGCGGCGCAGACCTTTTGCAGCTCGTCCCAGTTCTTCTCTTCCAGCGCCCCGAAGTACCGGCGCGCCAGCGCGGCTGCCTCGTGCGTCACCGGGTGGAGCGGGTCGCCCAGCATCTGCGCCACCAGCGTGATCAGGTCGCCGATGTCGAAGGGCTTCTGCAGGGCGAAGCGCAGCCCGAGCCGGGCCACCTCGCCGTCCGGCACCTTCCAGCCGCTGAGCAGTCCCACCGGCGTCGGCTGCGCCCGCGCCACGATGGCGGCGACCTGCTCCAGCCCCTCGCCGAAGCCGTCGGTGAGGATGGCGCCGAAGACCTGGGCGTCGAGCGCGTCGAGGGCCGCCGCTGGCGAACTCACGCAGGTGACCGCGTAGCCCTCGCCGGCGAAGATCTCGAGCAGCGCCTCGACCAGATCGGCGTCGTCGTCGGCGATGAGGAGATGGGCCACCGGTTCCATCGCCCTGCAGTCTCGTCAGCGGCGGACGCCCGGGTCAATGGGTAGGACCACGGATTCGGCGCCCTTGTCGGACCCCTGGAGTAGGCTCGCTTTCGTGAATGAGCTCCTCACTTCGGCGGGCGCGCAGGTCCGCCTCCAGCGCGGGCAGGACTGGCTCTGCCGGCAGGGCCGCGCCCTGGTCGTCGGCGCCACGCTGGAGGCGGCCTCCGAGGTGGTGCGGGGGGCGGCCTTGCGGGTGCCGGCGGCCTTCGGCTGGCAGCGCATGACGCTCGGGCGGCTGGCGGCGGTGCTGGCCTCCCGCGAGCTCGCCCGGCGCGGCCTCTCCCCGCTCTCGCCCCTGGGGGTCGAAGCGGTCTGCGCGCGCATCGTGCATCAGCTCGGCAGCTCCTCCGCGCTGGGCAGGTTCCAGCCGGTGGCGCAGCAGCCCGGCCTTCCCCGGGCGCTGTCGCGCAGCCTGCAGGAAGCGCGGCTGGCCGGCGTCCGTCCCGAGGGAGACCTGGGGCGGCTGCTCGAGGCCTACCAGGAAGAGCTGTCGCGCGCGCATCTCGCCGACCGCGCCGAGGTCTTCCGCCTCGCGCTCCTTTCCCGGGACCACCCGCTGCTCCTTATGCCGGCGCTCCTCGTCGACCTGCCGCTCCAGTCGCAGCTGGAAGAGCGGCTGTTGGCCCTGCTGCGCGGCGAGGTGCTCGCGCTGGCGCCCCTCGCCGACGCCGCCGCGATCTCCCGCGCGCTCTCCATCGCGCCGCAGCCGCTCGGCGAGACGGCACGCAGCTCGCTGTCGCGGGTGCAGCAGCGGCTCTTCACCGAGGACGGCGAGGCGGCGGCTCCCCTCGGCGACGACGTGCAGATCTTTTCCGCCCCGGGCGAGAGCCGCGAGTGCGTCGAGATCGCGCGCCGCATCCGCAGCGAAGCCGAAGCCGGGGTGCCCTTCGATCGCCAGGCGGTGCTCCTGCGCGCGCCCGGGCAGTACCGTGCGCTCCTCGAAGAGGCCTTCGCGCGGGCCGGCATCCCCGCCTTCTTCGCCGCCGGAACGCGGCTGCCCGACCCCGCCGGCCGCGCCTTCCTGGCACTGCTGTCCTGCGCGGCCGAGGGGCTCTCGGCGCGGGCCTTCGGCAAGTACCTCTCGCTGGGCGAGGTGCCCGACGCCGCGTCCGGCGAGCCGCCCTTGCCTCCTCCCCCGGGCGACCGCTGGGTGCCGCCCGACGCCGAGCTCGCCGCGCGCCCTCCCGCGGAGCCCGAGCCGCAGCACGACCCGGTCGCCCCTGCCGACGTCGATGCGCCGGTGGTGGCCGGCTCGCTGCGCGCGCCGTGGCGCTGGGAAAGGCTGCTCCTCGACGCGGCGGTCATCGGCGGGCGCCACCGCTGGGAGCGGCGGCTCTCCGGCCTGCGCGGCGCGCTGGAGAAGAAGCGCGACGACGCCGCCGAAGACGAAGCCCGGGCGCAGTCGCTCGAGGGCCAGCTGCGGGATCTGGCGGCGCTGCGCGGCTTCGCGCTGCCGCTCCTCGACGCGCTCTTGGCCCTGCCCAAGGCGGCCACTTGGGGCGCCTTCATCGATCCGCTCACCGCGCTCGCCACCCGGGCGCTGCGCGAGCCCGCCCGGGTGCTGGCGCTCCTGGCCGAGCTTGCGCCCATGGCGCCGGTGGGGCCGGTTTCGCTGGCCGAGGTGCGCCTCGTGCTCTCGCGCCGCCTCACCGAGCTGGCGGTGCCCGCCTCCGGAAAGCGCCACGGCAAGGTCTACGTCGCCGAAGCAGCGGCGGCGCGCGGGCTGTCGTTCGACGTCGTCTTCGTGCCCGGGCTCGCCGAGAGGCTGTTTCCGCAGAAGGTGGTCGAAGATCCGCTGCTGCGCGACCGCGAGCGGCTGGAGCTCGCCGGCCTCGAGACCAGCGAAGGACGCATCGCCAAGGAGCGCCTGGCGCTGCGCCTTTCGGTGGGGGCGGCGAGCAGGAAGGTGGTGCTCTCCTGGCCGCGCATCGACCTGTCGCAGGGCCGGGCGCGGGTGCCTTCGTTCTACGGGCTCGAGGTGCTGCGCGCCGCCGAGGGCGCCCTGCCTGCCTTCGCCGCCCTCTCGCGCCGGGCCGAGCAGGCGGCGGGAGCGCGGGCTGGCTGGCCGGCGCCGCGCAATCCCGCCGACGCCATCGACGAGGCGGAGCACGACCTCGCGCTCCTCATGCGCGCCTTCCACCTGCCCGAGGCCGAGGCGCGCGGCACGGCGGCGTACCTCCTCTCCACCAACCCGCATCTGGAGCGCGCGCTGCGGATGCGGGCCCGGCGCTTCTTGCGCCGCTGGACCGCCGCCGACGGGCTGGTGCAGCCGTCGCCCGAGGCTCTGCTCGCGCTGCAGGCGCACCAGCCGGCGGCGCGGCCGTACTCGCCCACCGCCCTGCAGAACTACGCCGCCTGCCCGTACAAGTTCGTGCTGCAGGCGGTGCACCGCCTCTCGCCGCGCCAGGTTCCGGAGGCCATCGACGAGATCGATCCGATGGAGCGCGGCGCCCTCATCCACAAGGTGCAGTACCGCCTGATGCAACAGCTCGCGGGCGAAGGCGCCTTCGAGCTCATCCACGCGCAGGAGCGGCTGGACGCGGTGGTCGAGGAGGTGGCGCGCGAATGGGAGGAGCGCCTCGCGCCCGCCATCGACCGCGTCTGGAAGGATTGCGTCGCGGGCGTCAAGGTGGACCTGCGCGAATGGCTGCGCCGGCTCGCCGAAGAGAAGCGCTGGAAGCCGTGGCGCTTCGAGCTGGCCTTCGGCCTCAAGGACGCGGACGAGCGCGACGCGCACAGCACCGCCGAGCCGGTGGCGCTCGAAGGGGTGCGGCTGCGCGGCTCCATCGACCTGGTCGAGCGCGCCGACGACGGCGCCCTGCGCGCCACCGACTACAAGACCGGCCGGGCCTGGGCCAAGCCGGGCACCGTCATCGGCGGCGGCGGGACGCTGCAGCCCGCGCTCTACGCGCTGGTGCTCGAGAAGCTGTTCCCGGAGGCGCGGGTCGAAGGCGGGCAGCTCTATTACTGCACCTTCGCCGGCGAGTACGCGCAGGTGGAGGTGCCGCTCGACACCGCAACGCGGGGCAGCGTCGCCTTCCTGGTGGACACCGTCTCGAACGCGGTGGCGCAGGGCTTCTTGCCGGCTGCGCCCAAGGACGACAAGGAGTGCGGCCGCTGCGACTACCAGCCCGTCTGCGGCCCCGGCGAATGGCTGCGAGTGAAGAAGAAGCCCGGGGACGCGCTCGCGCCGCTGGTGCAGCTGCGGGGGATGCCATGAGCGCGCCCCTGGCCGACGCAGGCGCCCGCGCCCGCATCCGCGGAGACTTGACCGCCACCCTCATCGTCGAGGCGGCGGCGGGCACCGGCAAGACCAGCGAGCTGGTGCGGCGCATTGTCGCGCTGGTGCGGGGCGGGCACACAACGCTCGACCGCATCCTCTCGGTAACCTTCACCGACCTGGCGGCGGGCGAGATGAAGCTGCGCCTGCGGGGAGACCTCGAGTCGGCGCGCGAAGGCGCCACCGCCGAGGAGCAGGAGCGCCTGAAGGCGGCGCTGCGCACGCTGGAGGCGGCGCCCATCGGCACCATCCACTCCTTCTGCGCCGACCTCCTGCGCGAGCGGCCGGTGGAGGCGCGGGTCGATCCGGTCTTCGCAGTGGCCGCCGGAGAGGAGCAGGAGCGGCTCTTCGACCAGGCCTTCGAGGCGTGGTTCCAGGAGGTGATCGGCGATGCCTCCGCCGCCTCTGGCGAAGGAGTGCGGCGGCTCCTGCGGCGCAAGGTGCGCGGCAACGACACGCCGCCCCGGGAACTGTTGCGCAACGCCGGGCGCGACCTTGCCGAGCACCGCGACTTCGACGGCGCCTGGCGGCGCGACCCGCTCGACCGCGCAAGCGGAGCCGACCGCGCGGTGCGCAAGCTCGCCGAAGTGGCCGAGGTGGCGCGGCGGGCGCAGCGCCCCGAGGAGTGGGCGGCGCAGTCGCTGGCCGAGATCGGGCGCTGGGTGGACGAACTGCAGCGGCGCGAGGCGGTGCGCGGCCGCGACCTCGACGGGCTCGAGGCCGACCTGCACGAGCTCTCGAAGCGTCGGCTGTGGAACTGGCGCGGCGGAGGGCGGTGGTTCGCGAAAGATCTGGAGAAGGCTTCGGCCCTGGCGCTGCGCGACTCCGCCAAGGCCGAGCTCGACGGCTTCCTCGAAGCCTGCGCGGCCGACCTCGCCGCCTGCCTGCGCGAAGAGCTTCGGCCGCTCTGCGCCGCCTACGAGGAGCTGAAGGCGCTCGCGGGCGCCCTCGACTTCCTCGACCTGCTGCTGCGCGCCCGGGATCTGGTGCGCGACGACGCCGCCGTCCGGGCCGAGCTGCAGCAGCGCTTCACACACATCTTGGTCGACGAGTTCCAGGACACCGATCCGCTGCAGGCCGAGATCCTGCTGCTCATCGCCGCCGACGACCCCGGCGAAGCCCGCTTTCGCCACACCCGCCCCGCCGCCGGAAAGCTCTTCGTGGTCGGCGATCCCAAGCAGTCCATCTACCGCTTCCGCCGCGCCGACATCGCGCTCTACGAGGACGTCAAGACGCACCTGCTCGCGTCGGGCGCGGAGCTTTTGCACCTGACCACCAGCTTCCGCTCGGTGCCCGCCATCCAGCAGGCGGTCAACGCCGGCTTCGCGCCCAGGCTCTCGGGCGGCACGCAGGCCGCGTACGTCGCGCTCGACCCGCATCGGTCTGCGCTGCCCGGCCAGCCCGCGGTGATCGCGCTGCCCGCGCCGCAGCTCTACGGGAACCGCGACAAGGTGGTGAACTTCAAGATCGAGGACTCGTACCCCGGCGCCGTCGCGGCCTGGGTCGATTGGCTTCTGCGCGAGAGCGGCTGGAAGGTGAGCGAGCGCGACAAGGAGGAGCCGGTGCCGGTCGAGGCGCGCCACCTCTGCCTGCTCTTCAAGCGCATGCGCAGCTGGGACGGCGACCTGACCCGCAGCTACGTCCGCGCGCTCGAGGCCCGGCGCATCCCGCACGTGCTGGTGGGCGGGCGCTCGTACCACGCGCGCGAAGAGGTGCTGGCCATGCGCACTGCCGTGCAGGCCATCGAGTGGCCCGACGACGAGCTCTCGGTCTTCGCCGCACTGCGCGGGCCGCTCTTCGCGCTCGGCGACGACGCGCTCCTTCTCTGGCGCGAGCGGCAGGGGCGGTTCCATCCGCTGCGCAGGCCGCCCGACGCGCTCTCTTCCCAGGAGCGGGAAGTGGCCGACGCGCTGGCAGTGCTGTGCGACCTGTATCTCAAGCGCAACCGGCGGCCCATCGCCGAGACGCTCTCGCGGCTGCTCGACGCCACCCGGGCCCATGCGGGCGTAGCCATCCGGCAGGCCGGGGAGCAGGCCCTGGGCAACGTGCTGCGCGTCCTCGAGCTGGCGCGGCGCTTCGAGGCGGCGGGGGCCAGCTCGTTCCGCGCCTTCGTCGACCGGCTCGCAGCCGAAGCCGAGCGCGGCGAAGGAGCCGAGGCGCCGGTGGTCGAGGAAGGCACC
>JANXXR010000671.1 GCA_025350525.1 Deltaproteobacteria bacterium | reverse complement strand
GGCACAAAGCGATTCACGGATGGGTCGCTCGAGGCTGTTTCAATTCATTTCGCGAAGCAACTTCCGGCCACCGCGGGGGTCTTCCGTGCATGGGCCACGGACAGCTGATCGCGCTCCTCGCTTTCGTTATGCGTCCGCTTTGGACTGCGCCCGACCTGAACGCAATTGCGGAGCGTGCGCACGGATGGACCGTCTTCGTCGACGCGAGGAGCGGGGAGGACGAAACATCCGCGTCGGGCGTGCTCATCCCCGGCGGGCTGGTGTTGACGGACCTGCACGGGTTGTTCGCGCGCCGGCCCGACGGGACGGTAGCGCCGGCGGAGATTGTCGTCGTCGTCGACGGCGTCGGGCCTTTGCCGGCTTTGCTGGCAGGCTTCGATGCGGAGCTGGGCCTCGCAGTCCTGAGGCTTCCGGACCAGGCTCGCGGCCTGTCGGGCGCGCCCCTCGCGACGACGGATCCGGGCGTGGCCGACGAGTTGCTGGCGATGGGCAACGACGGCAAGGGCGTCGACGTGCTGGGCGTGAAGGTGGACCACGTCGGCCAAGTCTGGCTGCATACCACGACGACTCTTCCCGTTGCCTTCCGCGGCGGCCCGCTCTTCGACACCAGTGGAAACCTCGCTGCGCTGGAGCTCCCGTTCGGCGTCGCTGCTGCCTCGTCGGTGTTGCGCCTGCTGGAACAGAAGTAATCGCTTCTCGACCGTAAGACTCACGGCGCACGGATGACTTGGACGGTGCTGGGCTGGCCGGCCCGCTGCAATGTCAGAGAAACCGACGTGCCCGGCGCGCCCTGACTGCGCAAAGTCGCCTCCGCCGGCCCCTGCGGCGCAACCCCTTCAAGCGCCAGGAGCAGATCGCCTTCCTGGATGCCTGCAAGATCGGCAGGCCCTCCTGGCACGAGGCTTCCCATCGCCACCGCGGTGCCCGCGCTGAAGAAGCGCACGCCGATCGTACCTGACGCCGTCTTCGGCAGTGGCAGGACGATGTCGCCCAGGTCGAGCGTCTGTCCGGGGTTGAGCGTGAAGCTCTGCGCGGGCGCCGAGAACTGCCCCGCACGTACGGCGAGCGCATGCGATCCGGCTGCCATGCCTCCAACACGAAAGTGCCCGTCGCTTCCGGTGCGCGAACCATTGCCTGGCCGTGCCGACCCATCGAGGAGCAGGAGCGCGCCTGCGACCGGCTGCCGCCCATCCGTCTGAAGCACACGCCCGGAAATCGCGGCGCTGTCCTGCAGCGCGATGGTGGCACTCGTCTCTTGTCCGGGATGCAGCGAGACGGACTGGCTGCCCGACCTTCCGTCGATGGTCTTCGCCACCAGCGTCACATCGAGGCCGGGCTGGTCGTACAGGTCGAAGCGATCGCCGGCGAATTCCATCGGGCTCGCTCCGCCCGGATCCCAGAGCGCGCCAGATGGGTCGGCCGGCGTAACGACGACGGTGAAGCTCGGCGGGGGGCTGCCACCCGCGGCGAGGGTGCCATGCAGTGTAGCTGCCGCTCGGAGCTGGATGACCGCGTCACCTTGCGCGACCGGCACTTCTCCGATGCGCCCGCCGTTGCGCGCGCGCACGCTGGCAGGAGGCGAGCCGCGAAACTGCGAGACGGTGAACTTCCCGTCTGCGTCAGTGAGGGCCATTCCCAGTGGCTGCCGCTGCGAGGAGAGCAGCACCACGCGCGCGCCGGCGGAGGGTGCGCCTGAGGGCTCCAGCACCGATCCGGCGGTGCCCGGGACCGTGTCGTCGAGCACGAGGTCAAGCTGCGCCGGCTGGTTGGGCATCACTTTCGCCAGGCTGGGCTGCTGGCGTTGCGCGTTGCCGCCCATGGCGATGACGCGATAATGCCCGGGTGGCAGCGAGAGCTGGTACTCGCCGCCAGCATCCACCGGCGCAGTGCCGGTGACGGCGCCGTCGCGGAAGCCGCCCATGTCCCCCTGTTGCATGGCCCGAACCGTAGTGCTCGGATCGGGCGGCGCTCCCGACTTGAGGCGCACGTGGCCGGTGAGCGAGCCGTTGTCGGTGAGGATGAAGTCGAGCGGCGTCTCCTGACCTTCGACCACGTCGACGGACCGGGCTGGCCCGAACGACGACTCGTCGCGCGAAGCGGCGAGCCGCACCGTGCCAGCGTCGAGGTTGTCGAGGCGGTAGCGACCGTCGACGCCGGCGGCTGCCTCGACCTGCGCCGCGCCGGCGCCCGGACCGAAGCCAGCGGCGAGCCGCACTACCGCTCCGCCCAAGGGCCGCCCTGCCGAATCGCTGACCAGCCCGCTCACGGCGCCGGTGCCGGTCAATGCAACCTGCAACGGGAAGGATTGCCCGGCCGCAATGGTCACGCCGCGGCGGAGCTGATCGCCAAAACCGTCGGCGTGCACGGCGGCGTCGTAGCTGCCCGGAGCGAGGCCGCCGATGGAGAAGTTGCCAGCCGCATCGCTGATCGCGCTGCCCGCGAGGCTGGTGCTCGCCGTCGCGGTCAGCGCGACCGTCGCAGAAGAGATGGGCCTCCCGCTCGACTGCGCGAACACAGTCCCCGCGCTCCCCGACGCTGTGCCGAGCTGCAGCACGACACCGCGAACAGTCCGGCCGGCGGCGACGGTGATCGGTGCGCCTTCCGCTCCTGCCTCCGCGGCCCGGTGCGCGAAGAGATGGTG
>JANXXR010000230.1 GCA_025350525.1 Deltaproteobacteria bacterium | reverse complement strand
GTGAAGGACGGCTCCGTCTTCCTCATGACCGCCGGCGAGAGCCACGACAAGTCGCAGTTCTACAAGCTCACGGGGGACGGGCAGGTGGTGGCCAGCATCCAGTCGCCCACCGGCGACGGCTGGGACTCCTCGCCCGCTCTCGACGACGACGGCACGCCCTATCTCTCCAACGACGACCGCGGCACCATCCAGGGCTTCGACCAGCGCGGCGGGCAGGGCGGCGAAGTGACGCTCTCCCCGCAGAGCGACATCGAGACCCAGTCGGCGGCGCTGGCCGACGGCATCGGCTACTGGTCGGCCAACGGCCACCTCTGGGCGCTGACGCCGTCGCGGCAGCAGTGGAGCTTCACCGATCCGGTGGCGGCCAAGCTGCAAGATTGGCCCGCGCACTTCCTCCACAACATCAAGTCCTCGCCCGCGCTCACGCCCGACGGCAAGGTCATCTACACCTACGTCTTCGAGACGACGAAGAACGGCAAGACCATGCAGACCACCCGCATCTATGCTTTCCAAGCGGGCAGCAAGCTGAAGCAACTGTGGATGGCGACGCTGGGGCCCTCCGAGCCCAAGCCGGGACTGACGCCGGGCGGCGGCCTGCCGGCCGACTACGCCGACTCGCTGCACTACCGCAGCGGCATCACCTCGCCGGCGGTGGGGCCGGACGGCACCATCTACGTCGGCCATTGCGACGGGCTCTTCGCGCTCGACTCGGCGACGGGCAAGTACCAATGGGGCGTGGGGATGGCGGAGATCGTCGGCTCACCGGCGGTCGGCAAGGACGGGACCATCTACACCGGATCCGCCGACGGCCTGCTGCGCGCCATCGCGCCCGACGGCACCGAGAAGTGGGCGGTCAAGACCAAGGGGCAGCTCAACTCATCGCCGGCCATCGGCGCCGACGGCACCGTCTACGCCATGGGCGACGACGGCTACCTCTACGCCATCCATTAACTTCCAAGGCCGACCCATGAGGAGCCGTCGGGATAGAACTCGCGCTTCCAGATGGGCGCGTCGGTCTTGAGGGCCTCGATGGCGTGGCGGCAGGCCTCGAAGGCGTCGGCGCGGTGGGGCGCGGCGGCGGCGATGACCACCGAGATCTCGCCGGGCTGCAGCGCGCCGGTGCGGTGGTGGATGGCGAGCCGCGCGCCCCAGCGCTCGCGCGCGGTGGCGGCGATGTGCCCGAAGACCCGCAGCGCCATCTCCGGATAGGCCTCGTACTCCAGCCGCACCACCGCCTGTCCGTGGTTGGACGAGCGCACCGTGCCGGTGAAGCTCACCACCGCGCCGCAGTCGGTGCCCTCCACCGCCCGCAGCGGTGAGTCGGAAGCGATCGGCTCCGGGCCGATGCGGTGGACGCCGGAGCCGCCGGAGACGGGCGGGATGAGCGCCACCTCGCAGCCGTCGCGCAGCTTGCGGTCGAGCGGCGCGAAGTCCTGATCGACCGCCAGCCGCAGCTTGCCGGCCAGCGCTTGCAGGGCCGGATGCCGTTCGCAGGCGGCGGCGAGCGCCTGCGCGGCGGTGGCGCCGTCGGGCAGGTCGAGCGACTCGGCGGAGAGGCCCGCGCGCTCCCGGGCCGCCGCGAAATAGAGGAAGTTCACGCGCACAGGGGCCAATCTAGCGCGCCCTGCCGGCGCTCGCGAGCCGCGCCTTCATTGACGCTCGCGAGGGTGCTCTCTAAAGTGCGCGCCCTTATGGCCCACAACCTCACCGTCGACGAGCTGCTCGCGCTGCTCAAGGATGAATCGCTCAAGGCCGACAGCATCGCCGAAGAGATGGAGTGCGCCGGCTGCGAGAGGCCGCAGAAGGAGCAGGTGCAGGCGGCCCGCGAGGCGCTGGCGAAGTTGAAGGCGGACGCGGCGGCGCAGACGGCCGGGCTCACCGGACCGGACGCCGCCCTCGACATCGCCGCGCTGCCGGAGATGCTGGCGCTCTGCCTGGTCCACGCCGCCGGGCGTGAGGGCCGGCAGGAGGTTTTGCGGCAGCTGGCGCAGGGCCCGCACAAGGCGCTGGCCAAGGAGTCGAAGCGCGAGCTGCAGCGGCTCAAGCAGAAGGGCGTGCAGGTGCAGGAGATGCGGATGCAGGGCGAGGCGGTGCTCAGGCCGCTGCCGGAGTCGGAGGCGCCCGCCTGCTACGCCAGCTCGATCGACGCCTACGGCGAGCGCGCCGTTTGGTGGGCGGGGCCGGCGCGGCAGGGCGTCGAGGTGGTGCAGGTGGTGATCTCGGACCTGAAGGGCATCCTCGCCATCGACGCGCTCGCGCTCTCGCGGCGGTCGTACCGCGAGTTCGTCAAGCGGCTCCCGCGCACCAACGTGGTGACCACGGCCGAGATCTCGAAGGACCACGCCCGGCAGCTGATCGCCGAGGCGGAGACGCAGGGAACGCGCAACGGATTCGCGCCGCCCGAGAGCTATGGCGCCGCGCTGCGGCTGCTGGGTCCGGCACCCGAGACGCCGCCGCCGCCCGGGGACAACGTCGCGCTGGGACCGGACGGCGAATTGCCGCACCAGCTGGCCGGGGCGGCGCTGTTCGAGGATCCGCTCTTCATGTCGTGGATTCCGGAGGAGGAGGCGCTGCGGTCGTTCGCGGCCAGGGTCGACGAGATCGCGGTCAGCCAGCTCTACCTCGACGCGCCCCAGCGGCAGCAGGCCTTCGAGCGCGCCGCCGAGGACGCCGCCATCGCCTACTTCACGCCGCGGCGGCGCGCGCTCTATGCGAGGCGGCTCTCCGAGATGGCGCACGTGCTCGCGGAGGTGGGCCGCATCGACGCGGCGCGAACGGCGCTGGCGGTCTCGCGCGCGCTGCCCGGCGACGCCACCAATCCCTTCTGCCGCGCTCTCTTCGCGCACGCGCTGCAGTCGCGGCTGGAGCGGCCCGCCGCCGCGGCACCTCCTTCGCCCCCGGCGGGCACGCTCATCACGCCATGAGCGAATACAAGAACCCGCTGCCCACCACCGACGCGGTCATCGCCGGCGACGACGGCCGCGTGGTGCTCATCCTGCGCAAGAACGAGCCGCGCGGCTGGGCGCTGCCAGGCGGCTTCGTCGAGCAGGGCGAGGAGTTGGGCGCCGCCTGCCGCCGCGAGGTGCGGGAGGAGACCGGCCTCGAGGTCGAGCTGGTCGCGCAGCTCTTCACCTACTCCGATCCGAAGCGCGATCCGCGCAAGCACACCCTCTCGACGGTCTACGCCTGCAAGGCGAAGCCGGGCGCGCAGCCGGTGGGCGCCGACGACGCGCAGGAAGCCCGCTGGGTGTCGGAAGTGGAGGTCCCCTGGGGCGAGCTGTGCTTCGACCACAGCGAGATCCTGCGCGACTATTTCCACTGGGTGCGGACGGGAGAGCGCAGGAAGCTTTGATGTCAGGCCGTTCAGGCTGTTCAGGCTTCAGGCCAAAAGCGGCAGCGCCCGAAAAGCGAAATGGACGGCGCACCGGAGGCGCACCGTCCATCCATGCCGCAGTTGATGACCGCCCTTCAACCTGACGCCTGAGGCCTGAAGCCTGAGGCCTCACTCAGGCCGAAGGCCTGCTACTTCCCCGGCTCGCTCATCGGATGCGGCACCGGCATGTTCTCCGGATGCGACATCGTGCGGGCGCTCGAGTCGGCCTGCTCCCACTTGTTGTAGAGCTGGACCGCGTCCGAACGCTGCTCCGCCGCGGCCTTCTGCAGCTCGGCCTCGTGCGCGCGGGCGGAGGCGACCTGCTGGTCGAGGTCGCCGCCGTTGACGGCCGCCGCCTGCGGGGCGTTGCCGGCCACCATCGCGCGGTACTTCGCCTGCTCGGTGGTGGCGTGCACGGTGGCGACGTGCGCCTCCGCGGCCTTCCGCTCCGTCTCGGCCACCCCGATCATCCGGCTCAGGTACTGCATCTTGAAGTCGGTCGCCTTGACCCGATCCTGCGCGGCCTGGATGCCCTGCTCCGCGCGGCTCATCTGGTCGGGTGTGCCGTACTGCTTCTTGAGCAGTTCGCGCTCGGCCACGCTGCGCTTGAGCTGCGCATCCGAGACGTCCTTCTCGCTCTTGGCCACCTCCAGCCGCGCCCGCGCGTCCGACTCGTTGGCGCGCGCCTTGGCGACCGCGTCGTTGGCGCGGCCCTCCTCGATGCGGGCGTCGTCCACCGGTTGCATCTGGCTCTCGTTCAAACGCGCGAGCCCGGAATCGTCTACCTTCGTCATGGCGTGGTGCTGCGCGCAGCCGACTGCGAGCAATGCCCCCGCTCCCCAGATCATCAGTTTTTTCATAAGTCCCCCATCGTCCGTCCGCTCTTCAACGTAGTCACCCCACGCCCGGCAGGCATGGGTTATGGTGCCGCGCTCATGTCGATTGTCGTCGCCATCGTCGGCCTGGGCCTCCTCATCGCGGCCCATGAAGCAGGCCACCTCCTGCTCGCTCGCCTGATGGGCATGCGGGTCGAGACGTACTCGCTGGGCTTCGGGCCCCGCATCGCCGGCTTCAAGAGCGGCGACACCGACTACCGCCTCTCGGCGCTGCCCCTGGGCGGCTACTGCAAGATCGCCGGCTTCACCCCCGACGACCCCGCCGCCACCG
>JANXXR010000221.1 GCA_025350525.1 Deltaproteobacteria bacterium | reverse complement strand
GAGTGCGCGACCGGCCTTCCACTCTTCGTAAAGCGGCGTACGGCCTCTGCCAAGAGTGATTCGGGCTGGCGATCGAAGGGCGATCACGAGATCATCTGTCGATCATGAGCGCATCGAAGAACCCCGGTTCCGGCACCATCGACAAGACCGTACGGCTGATGGCTGACCTGATGCAGGGCAAGACACATACCCGCGCAACAGCCGCTGCCGCTCTGGGCATCGAAGGTCCAGCAGCGTTCAACCACCTCGAGGCGCTGCGGGCCCTCCCGGGGGTAAAGGTCGGTCGGACCGGCAGGTCGCAAACCTACCGGTTCGATCGGACCGCCATTTTGGACCCGCCGACTGCAGCCGATGCTATTGCCGCCTGCTTTGGAGCAAGTCTCGGGTCGCTGTTCAGGGGCACTAACTACGACCCCGGGATGGCAAACGCACGCAACCTTGTCCTGCGACAGTCACGCCGCGCTGAACGGTTTCACGACATCGAGCGGAAGTTCTTGTTCCTCGGAAGGGGTGGTGAGCTTTCTCTGCCCGAGGCTGGAGGTGAGCTCGATGAGGTGATCGACGCACTGCTTGATGACTGCTGGCTGGCGTTTGGATACACCGACTTCGGCAACGTCGAGCGACAGGTCGAGGCGATGCCTCTCTCGTTGGCCGTTTACGACCACCAGCTGTATCTGGTCGCTCAGGAAGCAGACCGGGCACCGCACCCCTTCAGGTTTGCTCGAATCAGGAAGCCAGACGCGACGCCGCGCGGATTCCAATACCCCGGCAAAGTTCAGTACAATCCCGAGCAGCTTTTCGGTGACAGCTTCGGCATCTTCATCGACGAGAAATACCCCTGCGTCACAATTCGACTTCGCCTCGCTCCCCGATGGTCAACTCACGTCAATTCACATTGCTGGCATCGATCGCAGAAGGTGACGGGCGTCCAAGGCGGTGTGTTGCTCTCGATCAAGCTCAGAGTCTGTCCCGAGGTCGAAGCATGGATTCTGGGTTTCGGTGCTGATGCCGAGGTTCTCGAGCCGACATGGTTGCGCGACAAGATCGCCGATCAGGCTCAGCGTCTTGCCGAAGTTTATACGCGCCCGACGCCGGCCCCATCGTCTTCAACGTAAGACCTGTCTCTCTAGTGTAACGACACTGCAGACATTCGCGCGGAGCGTGCCCCCGTCCATTCGGCTGCGAGTTGGTCGCCGGTATGAATTTCATTTCGCGTTCATAACGATCATTTCTGACCGCCGGGACCAAGCCCCGATCCAGCCCGGTACTTGGCGCCTCGTCGCTCTCCCTCGAGCGTCAGGTAGTGCTGCGCCGACAGGCGCGACAGTTCCCTCGTCGCCACCGCACGGGGCACGCTGAAGAGCTGCCGGTAGTCTGCGTTCTTGAGAGCTTCGTGGGTCTGGAAGAACTTGCGAAGCACGGGAAGACGCCCCTCCAGCCAAGCTCGGGTCGCGTGCAGGTCGGGCGAGAGCCGGTAGACGGCGCCACGCCCTGACCCTTCGGTCACGACCACCCCAAGGCTCACCAGCTCCTGAATCTCCCGGTAGGCGATGTCGCGGTCCACCTTGTTCAGCTCACGGAACTGCTCGTTGGTGAAACCCTCCGGGTGAGCCAGGAGTACACGGCGCTGCGCCGTCCCGAGCGGCAAGCGGTCGACGATTTCCTTCCACTCTGCGCTGGGCCCCTCGAAGACCGGGGTGTTGGAGAGCGTGACGGTGAACGTCGACGCCTCGACCTCGAACTCCGGGTGATGCAGGAAGGACTCGCTCATTTCCGCAAAGATGCGCGGCACGCCTTCCCCCTCCTCGCGCATGATGCCGGCCTCCACCAGGATGCGCGCGATCAGGGGATTGCGGCTGGCATGAACCGACTCGCCAGCGCGGAGCTGCGCCAAAGTTACCGGCGGCACGAGATCGCCGGGGCTCACGACCTCCATCCGATCGTCATAGAACCATACCTCGATCCCGCGCCCCTGATCACCGTAGTCGCGGTGGGCCACCGCGTTGACGATGGCTTCCTGCCACGCGAAGTCGGGGTACTCGGGCACCTCGCGGAAGAAGAGGTTGTGGAGCTTCTCAGACTTGCGGATGTGCAAAGCCGCCATCTCGTAGGCTTCGGTGATGGCGGCGGCGATGGGCAACTCGAGCCGCCCAAGCTGGGTGACGTTGCGTGCCGCGCCAGGCTTCTTCTCGGTACCGGCGACCCGGAAGAAGCGAATGTCGGCATGCGGGTGCCAGCGCACGAGCGGTGGCTTGGCAAAGAGCAACAGCGCAGCGTTGGTCAACGCGACGCCACCGGCTTTCGAGAGCACCAGGCCGTACGCCTCAAGC
>JANXXR010000214.1 GCA_025350525.1 Deltaproteobacteria bacterium | reverse complement strand
CGTCGAGGCGCTCGACGACACCCATGATCGTGCCGCCCCAGACCGCCGGCACCGGGTCCCGGTGCTCGACCCGCCGCCAGACCGAGACGACCGCGCCGCGGCGGGAGAGGTTGCGGCGGGTTGCGAGCCACACCGACTTGCTGTCGGCGAACGTGAGGATCAGCTCCCAGCCCCCGGTGCCCGGGTAGTCGAGCGTCTTGATCCAGTCGCCGCCCGTGTCCTTGGGCGGATCCGGCGGAACGGCGTTCGACGAAATCGCGATCAGGGCGGCGGCGGCGGCCGTCGCCAGTCGAAGGCGCACGCTTGGCATGGCAACGTTCCTGCGTCCGCGGTTGGGCGGCATCATCCTAGCAATCCCCCATATTCAGTCCGCTTGGCCGACGATCTGGAATGCGGACCAGAGTGTGGGGTGTGGGTATTTTGAGCGGGTCTCGATCTGGGCGAGCCTCAAGGCGTCGCGACTGGTGTGATCCTTGAGGTTCTTGTAGAAGCTCAGCATCAGCTCCTCGGTCGCAGCATCGTCGACCTCCCACAGGCTCGCGACGATCGAGCGGGCTCCGGCGTAGAGGAACCCCCTGGTGAGGCCGATCACGTCGTCCCCGTTCGCGACCTTGCCCAAGGCCGTCTCGCAGGCCGACAGGGTCACGAGGGTGGTGTCGAGGTTGAGCGTGTAGAGGTCGCTGACCGTGAGTAAGCCGTCAGTCTCGCTGCCCTTGGCGAGGTAGAGCCCCGAGGCGAGCGGTGAGTCGGTGTTGAAGGTCCCGTGCGTCGCGAAGTGCAGGATCGAGAAGCCACCACCGAGCGTCTTGATCGCGGTCTTGCTCGCCTCCTTCCTCACGAGCGCCCTCGAGGACGGGAACATCTGCGCCACGTGCTCGGCCTCGATCTCGGCGTTCGGCAGGTCGTACTTCGGGTTCCCGAGGTCGGGGTTACCCAGCGCCAGCACCTTGCCCACCTTCGTCGGCCGGTCGGTCTTCAGGTACACGAGCGTCCCGGCACTCGGGATCAGCCGCACGCTGTAGCGGTCGATCAGGTACTGGTTGCCGTCAGAGAGCGCTGCAAACGGCAGGTAGTGCAGCACCCCGTGCGGCGAGATCGTGAGCTCAGTCCCCCTGAGCTTCGCCTGTAATGGCCGGATCAGCCGGTCATAGAGCGGCCGGCCCCGGGCGGCCGCATCCGGCGCCCTCGCCTCGATCGAGCTCCGGAACGCCCGCACCTCCTCATCGAGGCCCTTCGCCGAGAGCTTCACTCCCTCGACCACCGTCCCCTTGAGCACGAACGCGTACAGGTCATCCCCGACCCGGTAATAGTCGACGAGCGTGTCATCACTCTTGAGCCGTGCAGCGATCGCACTGATCGGGACGCTCTGGACCGACACCAGCGAGGCGGCTTCGGGAGCCACCGCCGCGAGATCCGTCCTGGAACTCGCCGCAATACTCAGGCCCCGCACGCTGTCCTCATTGACCGGCAACCCCACCGCGCTGTCGTTCGTCGAAGCGCTGGCTAAGAGCTCCCTGACCTTCTGGTCCGCTCCCGCCGGCGCACCCAGGTTCCGTTCCTGGGCCAAGAGGTCCACCAGTGCCCGCGCCTTGGCGCGCTCGGCGATCAGGAACGCGTTGTTCCAGTCCCTCGTCTCCGCGTACGCCCCCACGAGGGCCGCATAGACCGTCTGCTTGTCCCCCGCGAACCCGATCTTCGCCGCCTCGTACGAGATCGTGCTCCGCGTCCTCTCGATCGCCTCGACCGACGCCTTCAGGAACGTCACCGCACGGTCCCGCTGCCCATCCTTGAGCGCAATCGTCCCCCGCTCATACAACGCCGCCCAGTACAGACTCCCCATGTCCCGGACCTCAGGGAGCTTCAGGATCGTGTCCAGCATCGATCGCGCTTCGTCCGTCTCCCCGACCCGCGACAGGCTCTGCGCATAGATCAACGCGTTCGAAACGTCCTCCAGAGCAGTCGCGAACACGCGTGCATCGAATTTGAACGTCATCAGGCTGCCGAGCCCCAGCGTGCCGACGTTGAAGAATGTCCGCCAGCCGGCGCGGATGTCCATCTCGTGTCGCTGCTGGTTGAGGTCCGCGGCAGCGTCGCGATAGGCTGCAATGACCTGCGTGTCGTCTTTGAGCGCAAAGAGCGCGCCGATCGACAGAATCTCGGCCTGGTCCTTGAATGGCGTGTAGCGGGTGCGCAGCACCATGCCCCGCGAAAATTCCTGGCCGCCCCAATTGCGAAGCTCGGCGAGCGCCTTGCGTGCGCGCTCGGCCTGACCAATTCTCGCGAGCGCGAGCGCGCGCTCGGCGGCGAGGTCCATCGTGATCGTCTCCGGCCGCATGTCGAGCGCCGCGGGGTTGTCGCGGCCCTGCAGCGCCGTAGACTGGCCGACCTCAATGACGAAGTCATTGCGTAGGGCCCACGGATAGCCCCCGGCGAGCTCACGGGACAACCCGACAAACCGCATGAATTCTCTCTCGTCCTGGCGCCATACCGGGCGCATCGAGAATCCGACCCGGTAGATTCTGGATGGATCGCGCAGCTGTTCGGGCAATGCGTTCCACCCTGCCTCGGCCCGATTCAGTGCTTCGGCCGGGGCTCCGAGCTCGGCGTAAGCGCCAGCGCGCATCCAGTCGGTCCAGACGGAGCTGTACGTGGCGAGCGTCTTGGCATCGCCGAGACCGGTACCGCGCAAGTGCCCGCTGCTCTCCCTGACCTGGCGATCGAAGAGATCCACGCAGCGGAACAGCTCGTCGTATCTCCGGAATCGGTACTTGAGAGCGCAGACGCGCAGATGATCGTCCCACGCGACCGACGCCGGATCACTCTGGATCGTCGACCAGACCGCGTCCCACTTCTTGAATTTCGGCGGCTCCGGCGCCAGCGGAGGCGCATCCTGCGGTGGCGGTGTTGCCGGATTGGTCGTGGCCGGCGTGGTGGCCACCGGCTGTTCGGCCCGGATCGGCACGCCCATGCGGCCGGTGGAACA
>JANXXR010000162.1 GCA_025350525.1 Deltaproteobacteria bacterium | reverse complement strand
AGATCTTGCCGCTGCGCACGCCCTCGAAGGTCAGGTAGAGCCGCGTCTCCACTCCCGGCGCGCCGTTGGGGATCTTGCTGAAGTCCGAGCGCCCCAGCTCCTTCTCCTTCATGCAGAAGGGGCAGTGGTCGGTGGAGACGCACTGCAGATCGTCGAGCTGCAGCCCGCGCCAGAGGTGCTGCTCGTTGCCGGGCATGCGCAAAGGCGGGCTCATCACGTACTTGCTGCCCTCGAAGCCCGGCTCCTCATAGTTGCGGTGATCGAGGAAGAGATACTGCGGGCAGGTCTCGGCGTAGGCGCGGACTCCCCGGTCGCGGGCGTCGCGCACCTGCTCCAGCGCCTCGGCGGCGGAGAGGTGCACGATGTAGATTGGCACCTTGGCGACCTCGGCCAACGAGAGCACGCGGTGCGCCGCTTCTCCCTCGAGGCGCGGCGGCCGGGTGAGCGCGTGCCAGCGGGGCGCCGTCTCGCCGCGGGCCTTGGCCTCCTCGATGATGACGTCGATGACCGGCCCGTTCTCGGCGTGCATGCAGATGAGGCCGCCGTTTTCGCCGGTCTTGCGCAGCGCCCGGAAGATGCTGGCGTCGTCCACGTAGAAGACGCCCGGATAGGCGGTGAAGAGCTTGAAGCTGGTGACGCCCTCGCGGCGCACCAGGTCGTCCATGTCGGCGAGGGCCTGCTTGTTCACCTCGCGCATGATCATGTGGAAGCCGTAATCGATGACCGCCTTGCCCGCGGCCTTCTCGTGCCACTGCGCGAGGCCGGCCTTGAGCGTCCCGCCCTGCGGCTGCATGGCGAAGTCGACGATGGTCGTGGTCCCGCCGAAGGCCGCCGCCACCGTGCCGGATTCGAAGTCGTCGGCGCTGGTGGTGCCGCCGAAGGGCATATCCAGGTGGGTATGGACGTCGATGCCCCCCGGAATGACGTATTTCCCTCGTGCGTCGATGGTCCGGTCAATGGATTGATATACCTTGGCCAATCCTTTTCCAATGGCGGCGATGGTCTCGCCTTCGATGACCAGGTCGGCCTCGAAGGTGTCGCTGGCGGTGACCAGCGTGCCGTTCTCGATCAGCGTGCGCATGAAAGCCTCCTACTGCTTCTTCAGGAAGGTCGCGAGCGCGACCCAGATCCCCAGCGCGAGGCCGAGGAGGATTCCCATCTGGATCGGCCCCGGCATCGTTTTAGGGCAGGCGCTCCTGCAAGCTATTTCCCGTCTTGCTTCGGCGGCTCGGTTTGCGTTGGCTGACTACCGGCCGAGTTCTGCACGATGGTGTTTCCGCCGCCCACCTGAACGTAGGTCGCCTGTTGGCCGCACCCGCGAGCCCCCCAACTTCCCTGCGACCCACGCGATTGGAAGGTGGGCGGCTCGATCTCCACGACGGTAATCTTGTCCGAAGCGCAGTTGAGATCGAACGAAGCACGCTTGCGCACGTTGTCCTGCATTCCCTGCGACGTCGCACAGCCGGCGAGCAGACCAACCAGAACAACGATTTCCTTTTTCACGATTGCCTCCGTCAGGGGAACTCAGGGCAGCTGCTTCACCATGTTCTCGTACGTCTCCGGCCGGCGGTCCCGGTAGAACTGCCAGACGCGGCGCACCTCCTCGATCAGGTCGAGGTTCAGGTCGGCGACGACGAGCTCGTCCTTGTCCTCGCTGGCCTCGGCGAGGAAGTTCCCCCGCGGGTCCACGAAGTAGCTGTGCCCGAAGAACTTGCCGATGTTCCAGGGCGCCTCGGTGCCGACCCGGTTGATGCAGCCCATGAAGTAGCCGTTGGCGACGGCGTGGGCCGGCTGCTCCAGCTTCCAGAGATATTGCGAGAGCCCGGCCACGGTGGCGCTGGGGTTGTAGACGATCTCCGCCCCGTGCAGCCCCAGCAGGCGCGCGCCCTCGGGAAAGTGCCGGTCGTAACAGATATAGACGCCGATGGTGGCATAGCGCGTCTTGAAGACCGGATACCCGAGGTTGCCGGGCTTGAAGTAATACTTTTCCCAGAAGCCGTTGGTCTGCGGGATGTGGTTCTTGCGGTACTTGCCGAGGTAGCTGCCGTCGGCGTCGATGACCGCGGCGGTGTTGTAGTAGACGCCGGCCATCTCGCGCTCGTAGACGGGCACCACCAGCACCATCTGGTTCTTCTGCGCGAACTTCTGCAGGCGCTCGACGGTGGGGCCCGGGACGGCCTCGGCGGCGTCGTACCAGTCGGGCGTCTGCGCCGGGCAGAAGTAGGGGCCGTTGAAGATCTCCTGAAGGCAGAGGATCTGCACGCCGCGCACGGCGGCCTGCTCGAGCAGCGGCAAATGCTTCTCGAACATGGCCTCCTGGATCTCTTTCACGGATCCGTCTGCCTTGGCGTTCGAGCACTGGATGAGTCCGGACCGGACGGTGCGGGCCATGCGGTTCCTCCTTCTTGAAAACAGCGCTCCAACCTCGCGCGAACCTCTCGAACGGTCAACCCGCCACCCTTCCGATGGAGGGCTGTTGTATTCGCTCTGGCTTTGGGAGACAGATGCGGGATGCCCAGAAAGATTGCCCCCGCGGTGAAAGCCGCGCCCCCCAAAGGGAAGGCCGCAGCTCGCTCGAACGGGGACGCGCGCAGCGATCTGCTGGCGCGGGCGGCGCGCAACAGCGACGGGGCGGCGTGGAGCCGATCGGATCCGCTGGCCGACGCCAAGGCGGCGCCCGCCATCGTGGCCGCCCTGCAAGGGCACGCCGTCGAGCTGTCGCGTCGCGGGCTGACCGCCGCGTACGGCCAGGCGGCGCTGGCGCTGGCCAAGGAGATCGAAGAGCACCTGACCGCGCTCCCGGCGGCGGCGGTCTCGGCGCGGGGGCGGTCGAAGGAAATGGCCGAGTTGCTCGCCGACGCCGCGGCCACGGCGCACGCGGTGCGCAGCGCGGTGCTGCGGGTCTCGCGCGATGCCGGAGGCCGCGCCACGGCGCGCGCCTTCGGGCTGGGCCAGCCCTTCAGCGCGCGGCAGCCGGCGCACGTGCTCGGGGCGCTGCGGCAGATCCTGGCGGGGCTCGAATCGCACGCGGAGATCAAGGCCGACCTGGGCGTGCTGCCCGAGGACATCCAGACCCTGCAGGATCTGGCGGGCGATCTCGCCAAGGTCGCGGGCGGAACCCTCTCCGACGAGCAGGCCAAGCTGCTCCAGGCGCAGGGCGCGCTGCGGGCCTTCTTCGATCTCTTCGCCGCCAAGGCTTCGCTGGCGCTGGCGGGCGACCCCGACGAGCGCAGCCGCCTGTTGTCGCTGGTGCCCCGCGCGGACGATCGCCGCCACCTGGGCCAGAGGGCGGAGCGCGCCTCGGGTTAACCTCCCGGCGCGCAGGCGGGTCAGTGCAGCAACCCGAGGAGGGTAAACCATGAAGGCACTCTGGAGCGGAGTTCTTGCGGCGTCGTTGATGATCCCGGTGGCGGCACGCGCGGAAAAGGGCGACCACGCCGAAAAGCGCGGCGAGCGGATGGAGCAGCAGGGCGAGCGCCGCGAGAAGCGGTCCGACCGCGAGGAGAAGCGCGGCGAAGCCGTCGAGAAGCGTGGCGAGGGCCTCAAGGACAAGGGCCAGGCCGACGAGAAGTCCGCGGACGCGCTGCGCGCCGAAGGCAAGGACAAGGCCGCCGACGCCATGGAGCGCAAGGGCGAGCGCGAGGAGAAGGCCGGCGACCGCAAGGACCGCCGCGGCGAGCGGATGCAGAAGCAGGGCGAGCGCCGCGAGAAGCGGTCGGAGCGCGAAGAGAAGCGCGGCAAGCGGACCGAGAAGCGCGGCGAGGCGAGGGAAAATCGCAACCCCAACGCCGCCACCCCGGCCACTCCGGCGGACCCGGGCGTGACCCCGGCCACCCCGGCCTCGCCGGGCAAATAGCTTTCAGGCCAGGATCCAGCCTTCGGCGAGCCAGCTCTGCAGCGCCTGGTAGGCGCGGGCGGGCTCGTCGAAGGCGCCGCAGATCTCCTCGAAGGTTGTGCCGTCCAGCGCCAGCCGCAGCGCGCGCAACTCGTCGCCCTCGAGGTCCACCTCGCTGAGCGTGAAGTCGCCCGGCGCGCGCCAGACCACCGTGGATCCGGCGAGGCGCAGCGCCGGCGCGATGCGAAACTCCGCGACGCCTTTGGCGAGCCGCTGCGCAAACTCCTCCGGCAGGAGGCGCTCTGCCTCCGCCTCCAGGAACACCTCGCAGCGCGCCCACTCCAGCGCCGCCAACGGATCGCCGCTGAACTGCGCGAAGGCGCGCCCCAGCCGGCCCAGGTCGGGATCCTCCGACGGATGCGCCAGCACGTAGGCCTTGGCCAACGCGAAGAAGGCGTCGTCGCCGAGCTTCGCCAGCAGCTCCGGAAAGTCGGCGCGCAGGACGTCCACCTGGCGCAGGAGGAACATCTCCGCATAGACGTGCAGCCGGTCGGGCCCTCTGACGAAGGCGCGCGATGCCTCCTCTCCGCGCAGCGCCTGCCAGAAGTTTCGCTGCGTCTCGGCGAGGCTCACGGCAGCACCTCCGCCTCGATGCGCCGGGCCAGCGCGCTCTGGGCCACCACCTCTTCGAGCGGCGGAATGTGGTCGTCCCATTCCACCAGCGCCGGCACGCGCCCGAACCTGCGCAGCGCCGCGCGGTACAGCTCCCAGACCGGGTCTGGCACTTCGCCGTCGTGGGTGTCGAGCAGGTAGCTGCCCTTGTCGCTGTGGCCGGCGAGGTGGAACTGGCCGACGCGGTCGGCGGGCACCCCAGCGAGGTAGTCGAGCGGGTCGAAGCCGTGGTTCTTCGCGCTCACGTAGATGTTGTTGACGTCGAGCAGGATCCCGCAGTCCGCGCCTTCGGCGATGCGACGCAAGAACTCCCACTCGGTCATGGTGCTCTCTTCGAACTGCAGGTAGCTGGAGACGTTCTCGAGGAGGATCTGCCGCTGCAGCACGTCCTGCACCGTGCGCACCCGGTCGATCACCAGCTCGAGCGCCTCCTCGGTGAAGGGCAGCGGCAAGAGGTCGTGGGCGTAGCGCCCTTGGTGCCGTCCCCAGCAGAGGTGATCGGAGACGTACGCTGGCTCGATGCGGTGCACCAGCTCGCGCAGCGCCTTGAGGTGCCGCGCGTCGATGGGGTCCACCGAGCCGATGGCGAGGGAGACGCCGTGCAGCACCACCGGCAGATCGCGGCGGACTTTTTCCAGCACCGCGTTGGGCCGCCCTCCGGGAGCGAGATGGTTTTCGCTGATCGCTTCGACCCAGTCCACGGCGGGGCGCTCTTCGAGAAAGCGCCCGTAGTGCTTCGAGCGGAGCCCGATGCCGTGTCCCAGGTCTTTGCGCGCGAACATCCCGTCTCCCGGATGGCAATTGATTACATCTTCTTCTTGTCGTTGGAGGCCACGACGGTGCCGCCCTTGTCCTGGCAGGCCTTCTCGGACTTGGCCTCTTCCCAGCCCTTGCCCTTGCACGAGTTCTGCGACTTGCAGGAGTTGTCGGCGCCCGAGCAGGCCCCGTGGCCCTTGCACTCGTTGACGCCGGCACACTTCACCACCGACGACATCTTCTTGCCGGCCTTGCCCTTGGCCATGGCGGCGCCGGAGAGGAACATCGAGGCGACCGCGCTGGCGAGGATTGCGTTCTTCACGTTCATTGTGGACTCCTTCAAAGTGAAACAAGAGTGGAACTACAGGGGACTACGGCTTGACTGCTGCTTTGGTTTCGGTGGGCTTGGCGAAGAGGGAGATCTCGAGGGTGCCGGTCTCCGCCACTACCGGCGCCAGCTGCTGCACGCGAGAGAGCCAGCCCTCGGTGTACTTCGGACCGATGCGGTACTGGTCGCGGTTGAACTTCTCGACCTTGGCGCGAATCCGGACGCGCCCGTCGGGCAGCAGCATGGCGTTGCCGGTCAGCTTCTCCTTCTTGCCGTCGGTGCGGGCGCGGCCGCAGACGGTGAAGGGCACCTCGCCCTCGAACTTCGAGGGCGTCGCGCTCAAAGCGGCGGGCGCCAGCGTGAGACCGTCGAGCTTCGCCTCCAGCTTGCAGTCCTTGGGGTCGGTCTTCTTGTTGGTGACCCACTGCTGGAAGTGCTCGGTCTTGGTGGGCTCGCTGTCGACGGTGATCGACGTCAGCGGCACCGCGCAGGAGCCCGAGGCGGCGCCGCTCTTGTCGTCGTAGGCCAGATCGCAGGCGACGGCCGAGCTGACGGCGTTGATGCGCTCGCCCAGCGGCGCGTCGAAGGTGGCGTTGAACTTGTTGGTGCCGGCGCCGGGGTCGACGTGGAGGGCGGCGGCGATCAAGAGCGGGATGAGCATCGGGTGACTCCTTTCGCCAGACTACGCGGCTCGGGTTGAAATGGTCACGGCCCTTGTGCGTAAGAGAAGGGCCCATGACTCCTGCGCTGCTGGAAATGCTGGTGCCCATCGTCGCCATCGTCACGACCTTCAGCTTCCCGGTGGCGCTGGTCTTCACCTTCAAGTGGTTCAAGCTCAAGGAGCGCGAGCTGCAGGTGGACGCCGAGCTTCGCCGGACCTCCGGACAGGCGCTGGAGACGCGGGTTCAGCGGCTCGAGTCGATCATCCTCGCGCTCGACGCCGACCTGCGCGCCAAGCTCTCGGCCGGCGTCCCACCGTCGCGGTTGATGGAAGCGCCCGCAACGCAGGAGAGCGGGCGGGTGGGGCCCGACTTCCTGCCCCCCCAAAAGATTCCCTGATCCGCAGGCGGGCCATGGGGCGGCCCGCCGCAATGTCATCCGGTGCCTATCTTTGCCGCATGAGAATCAGGGGCTGGATGGTGGCGGCGAGCGCGCTCTTCTGCGGCGCCGCCCAGGCGCAGACACCGCAGAACACGACCGCCGCCCAAGCGCAGCCGAAGGACGGCACGCGGGAGCGGTCGACGACTTCGAACAACAGCGCCGTTCGCGCGGTCGAAGAGAAGAACACTGCGGCCCAGACGAATGACGAGGCCACGCGCTTCCCCCAGGTGCCCGGCCGGCCGGCCACTGCGCGCAAGGACTGGAAGAAGGGCGACCCGCGCGGCAAGCCGCAGGATCCGGCGCAAGCGCGACGGGGCCGCCGGCTCAGGAGACTGCAACACCAGGACAGGAACCGCTGAGGTTTCGGTCGCTCCGGGAAACGCTCTCTCAGCAGACGCTTTCATTCGGCGCAGCAACGCCGAGATGCGTGGGCACGCGCAGCGACGCACCGAGGATGACGCGCCCGCCGACCACGAGCGAAGTGGACCCCCCGCGTCCAGGTTCAGAGCGCGCTCAGCGCCGAGTTGCGCCAGCCATGCGGCCAGCGAGGGAAGCGTCATCTCTGCTGCGACCACCAGCAGCACGTGCCCTCGCCCGGCCGCTTGCACCCGTCGAACAACCCGCCGTTGATGGCGGCGAGCGTCGCCGCGTCGGCGGCGAACTGGGCCGTGGTCCGGCTGGGCCCGGGCGCCGCGGCAACGAAGCGCGCCCCGGCCGAGACCTCGACCAGCCATGCACGGGAACTGCCGCAGCGCGCTTCGGCGACCCGCACTGCGTCGCCCGCCGCGGGACCAGGCACCCAGAGCGCAGACGGCAGCCGCGGCGACGGCCCCATTGAAGCCATTGTCACACCCAAGTAGAATCGCTTGCCCAAGACAGCCTCCCCCGGGTGCAGTGCTAGCAGGGAGGCCGGCCCCGGATCATTGCTACTTGCAGCTGTAGCTCGAAGCGAGATTGGTATCACCGCCCACGTAGGTCAGCTTCTTGGGATACATGCACACGGGTCGGCTGACCTTGTTGTCCAGCGAGGTCGCCGTGAAGGTCGTTGGCGCCATGTCGTTTTCGACCCACTCGACCAATGCGTCGAACAGCACGGAGCGTTCCCGGTCCGGGCCAGGGTTGCCCTGCTTGAGCATGGGCGGATTCGATCCAGGCGGCAGGCCGAAGAGCGAAATACCACAGTGCCCCCGGCCGGGCTCGAAGTACAGCCGATGGAACTTTTGCGCCGCGTGGATACCGCCAACCACGGCGGCCGAGCGGGTGTAGTAGTCCACGGTGCTCGAGTTCGTCACCAGGGCGTCGGCCATGCCGTGGAAGGTGATCATCTTGCCGCCGCTTTCACGAAACTCCCTCAGATCCGGATTATCGGTATCGAGGTTGCCGAAGAGCGGGTTCAGCGACCGACCGGCGGCCATCGCCTTCGCGAAGCCGGCATAGCTCAGATTCTTCCAGCCGTCAGCGCCGTTGCCCGACGCGTTCTTGAAGACCGGCGTCGCCGTTCCGATGGTGGGGTCCTGCAGCGAGAGCGCGAGTTGAGCGCTCAGCAGGCTGAACAGTCCGGCAATCCCCTCCCGCATTCGAGCGGTCGAACTCAAGTCGATGCCGCGAGGGATGCCCCACCACAGGTGACCCGGGGCCCGCGCGACACCGTACCCGTTGTCCAACGCCGGGGACGGCGCCGATCCATCGATGGTCGGCCCGTACCACATCTTGTTGACCGCCCGTGCCTGAAGCTTGCTCAGGCAGCCCGAGGTACTGTTGGTCCCGCCGCTGGCGACGCAAAGCACCGCCGGATCGGTCGACGCGTCGTAGGAACACTGGACCGGGTCGCTGAGATACCCGTCGTGCTTGCCGTTCAGGGCCGTGTCACAGGCACTGATCGAAGCCCTGGAGACCAGGTCGACTTGCGCGGCCGTGAGGGAGACGCCGCCCAGGTCGCGTTGGATGACGAGGCTCGGCCAGACGTCGGACGGAAAGAATTGTGTCTGGTTGATCGAAGGCGCCTCGACCAGGATGCCGTCGAAGTCTTCCGGATGGGTCTGTGCTGCCGCATAACCGGTGCGCCCACCACCCGAACATCCAGCGTAGTACGAGTAGCTCGCTTCCTTGTGGTAGTAGGCCGCTGCGAGCGCCTTGGTCTTCTTCGCCAGTTCGTGGGTCGCGCGGGTGGATAAATCCTTCAACGAGGCGGTGTTGATGGTGCGGTCGGGGTTCAAGGTGAACGAGCCGTCGCTCGTGCCGGCCTGATTGGCATGGCCGCCATCGCTGATCGAGCTCACATAGCTCCTTTCCGTTGCCCAACCGCCCGCGTCCTCCCTGAGCGTGGTCAGTGAGCTGATGTTGGCATTGCCTGCCCACCCTCCGTCTCCAAGGATTCGGGTCCGCCCGTTCCAGTTGGCCGGCGAGGGCAGCCAAATCTCCATGCCGATGCCCGCCGAGGTCGATGGCGCGTCGACCGGTCCTGGATTGCCGGGTCCGACGTTCAGCTTGACCAGGCACACGTCGTTCAAGGCCACGAGCGGTGCTGGAGACGCGGGCGTGCCGGACAGCGCCAGCGAGTCTCCCTTCTTGAACGCCTTGACCAAGGTCACGGTGGTATTGGCGTCGGGCTTGAACGCCGCCTTGATCGAGTCGTCGCAGGTCAACGCGGTCGGCGCGCAGTTGTCGTCCTCGTCCAATCCGGAGCCGGACTCGCAGCTACAGTCGTCCCCGTTCTTGCAGGTAGCCGCAACCGCGGGCGGACGGAGGTCGGCACCGGCCAGAGCCAAGCCGCCCCCAACGCTTTGCTTGGCTGTCCATCCATCCTGCCCCCGTGGCGCTCCCCTTCCACATGCAACGACAAGCAATGCCAATGCGATTACTGGTAATGACCATTTCATAGGCTCTCCGTTTCGTGGTTGTCGAAATCTCGTAGGGTTGGCATGGCGAGTGCCCGTTCGGGTCAATGTTCGCTTTGAATCGGCTTGCCCGACTTGACGTTGAAGCATGCGGCTCCACGGTAGAGCAGCGAGATCGGCTTGACGTGGGCCTCGTCCCGGAGCGTGAGGAACAACGGCTCGGTCCCCAGGTCCATGAAGATGTCGCGGATCTCGTCGTGGTGGCCGGGCAGATAGAAGCGCGGGTTGAACAGCTCGACCAGCGACATCGTCACGGGGATCTGCGTCTCCTGCACGTAATGGCCGACGTACGCAACGATGGCCACATCGGTGTGGCCGATGCGCTTCATGAGATCCCTCTCCTGCTGCGTGATGGGCCCCGCGCTGTCCAGCCAGATCAGCCGGAAGCCGCTCTCGAACGTCAAGAGATAGGCGATGGTGCCGACCGTGATGACGCGCGGGTCGAAGGTGCCGCGCGCGCGCACGACATTTTCGGCGGCGACCTCGGCTGGTGTCGGCTTCCCCAATTCGGTTTGGATTGCCGTGCTGAACGCAGCGATCGTGGTCCCCGGCAGCACGCTGTGGTGCCCCAGCACCGGTTCAACGGTGAATCCACGGAAGTCGAACCGCTCGCCGCCCATGCCGGTGACGCGCACCGCCTGGCCGTCGGGCACGCCTTGCGCGAGCAGCTTTTCGTAGGTCGGCGGGCCACCCACAGCGCGCGTGCCAAGGCGCAAAGCGATGGAGG
>JANXXR010000134.1 GCA_025350525.1 Deltaproteobacteria bacterium | reverse complement strand
AGGACGGCGCCACCCTGATGGGCGGCCTGCTCCTCGGCACGCCCGGCTTCGGCATGGTCATGGACACCGGCGACCTCTACACCAGCGCGCTGGCCGAGATGGCCAACATCGTCGTCTCCAGCTACGTGGGCGGCGTCGCGGCAGCAGTGGGGCTGACGCTGGTGCCCTCGATTCCCTACGTCGGAAAAGGCACCCTCAGCGACACCATGGAGGCGGCCTTCGGCGACCTCGACTCGGCGCTCTTGCTGGTCACCGATCTGCGCCTGCCGGGAGTGCGCCACGCCGGCCGCATCGTCGCCGCGCCGGTGGAAGACTCGCTCTCGCGGCTGCTCTCGATGCTGGGCCAGGCGTAATCTGATAGAGAGCGCGCGATGGACGCGCGGGCCCTCCAGCAACTGCTCGAACAGGTGAAGCGCGGCGAGGTCGCGCCGGACGCTGCCGCGCAGCGGATCGCGGCGCTGCCGGTGCAGGAGGTCGCCGACTTCGCGCAGCTCGACGGCGAGCGGGCGCTGCGGCAGGGCTTCCCCGAGGTCGTCTTCGGCGAGCGCAAAGAGCCGGAGCAAATCGGCGCGCTGGTCGGCAAGCTGGTAGCTCTCGGGCAGGCGGTGCTGGTCACCCGCATGGCAAAGGAGGCCGAGCCCTTCGCCCGCGCCGCCGCGCCGCTGGGCCGCTACGATCCCATCTCGCGCACCTTCTCGGCGCCGCCCGCCTCCGGCGTCCCGCCGCGCGAAGGCCTGGTCGCCGTGGTCTGCGCCGGCACCACCGACATCCCCGTCGCCGAGGAGGCCTGCCGGACGGCGGAGATGGTCGGCGCCGAGGTGACCCGCATCTACGACGTCGGCGTCTCCGGGATCCACCGCCTGCTCCGCCGCGCGCCTGCGCTGCGCGAGGCGGACGCGCTGGTGGTCTGCGCCGGCATGGAGGGCGCGCTGCCGTCGGTGGTCGGCGGGCTGGTTCCGCGGCCGGTGATCGCGGTGCCCACCAGCGTCGGCTACGGCGCCTCGATGGGCGGCATCGCCGCGCTCCTCGCCATGCTCAACTCCTGCGCCGCCAACGTCTCGGTGGTCAACATCGACAACGGCTTCGGCGCCGGCTTCCAGGCGGCGCTGATCGCCCGCCAGTCGCACCTGGCGCGGCGCGCCTCGGCCCAGGCGAAATGACCACGCTGGCGCTCGAGCCCATCGGCGGCGTCGCGGGGGACATGCTCATCGCCGCCCTCCTGCACCTGGGCGCGCCGCGCTCCGCCCTCGACGAAGGGCTGCGCGCCCTGCAGCTTCCCGGCCTCGCCGTCGAAGTCCGCGAGGTGGAGATCGCCGGCGTGCGCGCCCTCCACGTCCAGGTGCGCGCTCCCGACGAGGCCCATCCGCACCGGTCCTACTCCGTGGTCCGCCAGCTGATCGAGCGGGCGCCGCTGCCGCAGCGGGCGAAGGAACTGGCCCAGGGCGCCTTCGCGGTGCTGGCCCGCGCCGAGGGCAGGATCCACGGCGTCGCGCCCGAGGTGGTCGAGTTCCACGAGGTGGGCGCGTGGGACTCCATCGCCGACGTGGTCGGCGCGGCGCTGCTCGTCGACGCCCTCGGGCCCGGCCGCATCGTGGCGCTCCCTCCTCCCTCGGGCAGCGGAACCGTGCAGTCGGCGCACGGCCTGATGCCGGTGCCCGCGCCGGCCACGCTGGAGGTTCTGCGCGGCCGCGCGCTGCGGCCGAGCGGACCCGGCGAGCGCACCACTCCCACCGGCGCCGCGCTCCTCGCCGCCTGGACCGAGGAGGCCTTCGCGCTCCCCGAGCTGGTGGTCGAGGCCATCGGCTACGGCGCCGGCACCAAGCGGTGGGACGACGCTCCCAACCTGCTCCGCGCCGTCCTGGGAAAGGAAGTCCGCGCGCAGGCGGGCGAGGCGGCCTGGGTGCTGGAGGCAAACCTCGACGACCTCTCTCCGCAGCTGGCGGCGGTGGCGCTGGAAGCGGTGCTGCAGGCCGGCGCCCACGACGCCTGGATCGCGCCCGTCACCATGAAGAAGGGACGGCCCGGACACCTCTTCGGCGCGCTGGCCTCGGAGGCGGCGCGGGCCGCGGTGGAGGCGGCCATCTTCCGCGAAACCTCGAGCCTGGGCGTGCGGCGGACCCGAGTCGAGCGCACCGTCCTCGATCGCGAGCTGATCGAAGTGTCCACCGCCTACGGCCCGGTGCGGATGAAGATCGGGCGCCTGCACGGCCGCTTGCTCAATGCCGCGCCCGAGTTCGAGGACTGCAGGCAGGCGGCCGGGCGCCACGGCGTCGCGGTCAAGGAAGTGCTGGCTGCGGCCATCGCGGCCTTTCGCGTACCCGGCCCCATCCGCTAGAGTGCCTGGTTGGGGGACGAAAGACCGTCCAGTTTGCCGCCCGATCTCCGTCCAGCTCGCGTCGTGCTCCTTGGGCCCACCGCCCAGGCGCTGGCCTCCTGCGTGGCCGAGGCAGGGTTCGAGCCCATCGACGCCATCGAGTTCGGGGCCGCTGCCATCGTCGATGCCGCCTGCGAGGAGCTTCTGGACACCGCGCGGCTGCGCTGCGCCCCGGTCGTCGCCGTCGTCGCCGAGGGCAGCGCGGCGCCGGCTCGAGTGGACGGCATCGTCCGCGCTCCGCACGCGGCGCTCGACCTGCCCCGCGTCCTGGTCGCGCTGATCCGCGCCGACGCCGACCACAAGGAGCTGGTCCGGCGCACCGACGACCTGGTGGCCCTGGGCGAGGTCACCGCCACGCTGGCTGCCGGCGGCGACCCCGAGGTGCTCCTCTCGCAGGTGGTTTCCCGCATCGCCGGCCGCCTCACCGTCGAGCGCTGCTCGATGGTGCTCATCGAGCCCGACGGCACCGGAATGGTGGTGGCGGCCAGCGACGACCCCGGGGTGCGGGACAAGCGCCTCGACCTCGCCCTCTACCCCGAGATCCGCGAGGTGATCCTGACCCGCAGCCCGGTGATCATCGACGACGCCCACGGGCACGCGCTGCTTGACCCGGTGCGCGGCAAGATCGAGGCGGAGCGCATCAGCGCCATCGCGGTGGTGCCGATGGCCTGCGAAGGCGAGATGGTGGGCGTGGTCTTCATCCGCTCGCGGACGCGCGGCGGGTTCTCCGCCCGCGAGGTGGGCTTCCTCGAGACGGTGGCCAGCGCCGCCGCGGTGGCGCTGCGCAACACCGGCCGCATCCAGAGCGAGCGTCAGCAGCGCGTCGCCGCCGAGCGCGAGCTGTCGCAGCTGCGCCGGTACGAGGAATTCTTCAGCCACGTCAACGATGGCATGGCGGTGCTCGACGAGGACGGCCGCGTGCTCACGCTCAACCCCGCCGGCTGCGCCACCCTGGGCATGACGCCCGACGAGGCGCGCGGCGCGCCCCTGCCCGACCTGGTCTCGCCCGAGAGCGCCATGGAGGCGAACCTGATCTGGCGCGAGCTGTCCCGTGGCGGCCGGGTGCTCTCGGCGGACCTGAAGGTCCTCACCCGCGACGGCCGGCGGGTGGTCCTCTCCGTCTCGGCGGGGCCGCTGCGCTCGCAGCACGGCCGCGCCATCCTCAGCTTCCGCGACGTCTCCGAGAGCCGCGAGCTCGAGGCCGAGCTGCGCAAGACCAAGGAGTTCCTCGAGCGGCTCATCGACGCCACCGCCGACGGCATCGTGGCGGCCGACCTCGAAGGCAACCTGCTGCTCTTCAACAAGGGCGCCGAGCGGATGATGGGTTTCGCCGCCGCCGAGCTGGTGGGGAGGTCGAGCGTCTTCGACCTTTATCCGGACGGGCAGGCGCAGGAGATCATGCAGCGGCTGCGCAAGGCGCGGACTGCCGGGCAGGACCTGCCGCCGCTGCGGGCCGAGGTGGTGGCCAAGAACGGCGAGGTGGTGCCGGTGCTGCTCTCGGTGGCGCTGGTGGCCGAGGGCGGCGAGGAGACGGCCACCGTCGGCGTCTTCCGCGACCTGCGCGACGAGCTGCGGGTCGAGTCGGAGCTGCAGAAGACCCGGGCGCGGCTGGAGCGGGCCGAGAAGGTGGCGCTGGTCTCCGAGCTGGCGGGCGCGGCGGCCCACGAGCTGAACCAGCCGCTCACCAGCGTGCTGGGTTTCTCCGAGCTGCTCTTCCGGCGCACCCGCGAGAACGACCGCGGCCGCGAGGAGCTGGGGGCCATCCTGCGCGAGGCGGAGCGGATGGCGGGCATCGTCCGGAAGATCGGAAAGATCACCCGCTACGAAACCATGAGCTACGTGGGGAAGACGCGCATCGTCGACCTCGACCGCTCGTCCGACCCGCCGCCGCCAGTCGTCATCCGCGACAAACCCTGAGACAAAGCAGAAGCGCACCACGGAGGCGCGGAGGGCACGGAGGCCTTTCGGGGTTGGCGCGGGGCCGGGCGCGGTTGCTCGGGTGGGCGCGGGTGCTTTTAGCCCAGCCAGCTTTCTCTGTGCCTCCGCGCCTCCGTGGTGCGCTTTAAGTCAGCGGGGGACGGCGAGGAGGGCGTAGGCGTCGATGCTGGGCAGGATGGTCGAGACCGAGAAGCCGGAAGGGTTGAGCGGAATCTTCTCCCCGTCCTTTCCGCCCGCGCGCTCCTGCGCGAACCAGTACCCCGCGCGGCCGCCGCCTGCCGCCTGGCCGGCGATGGTGATCTGCACGCCTTGGGCCGCGGCCAGGCCGCCGTCGCGGAGGTCGAGGTTGACGAGGTGCACGTCGAGCTTCCGCTCCGGGTCGAGATACGCCCGCGAGAACATCTTCCCCCGTCCGGAGAGCGTGATCTGCGCGCGCCCGCGTCCGGCCAACTCGCGCAGCGCCTTGGAGAGCAGCGCCTCGTGGGCTTTGGGAGGGCCGTCCTCGAGGACGTAGACGCGCCCTTCGCCGACGCGGTCGAGGCCGGACTTCACCTCGGGAAAGAGCGGGTCGCCGATGCGTCCCTCGTCGTCCACCGCAAAGGCCTTGCCGAAGAGCAGCAGATCCCCCCCTGCCTCGACATGCCTGCGGGCGGCGGCGGCGTCGCTCTCGGGCAGCGCCCCGGCGGAGGCGAGGATCAGCAGCGGCGCGTGCGTTCCGCCCGACAGGTCGAGCCGGACCTCCGGCTGCAGCTGCGCGTGCGCGAGGGCTTTGGCGCAGGCAGAAGCGGCGCGCAGGTGGGCGCCCTGGGTCCAGTGATCGCAGCGCGGCGAGAGCAGGATCTCGGCGTCCACCAGCGGCGCCGTCGCCCGGTAACGCTCGCGGACCAGCGCGAGGAAGGTCCGGTGCAGCGCCAGCGCCGCGCGCGGCTCAGGCAAGGCATCGGCGGGGAGGAGCAGGTCGGTGTCGCAGGCGGCCGAGAGCGCGCCGAACAGCCGCACCTGCGCGGCAGTCGCGCCGGCGGGGAGCACCGCCACCGCCGGCCGTTGCCCCAGCGCGGCGCGGGCCGCCAATAAAGGAAGGAGCGCCTCCAAGGGGTCGAGCGAAGGCAGCTCGAAGACCAGCCCGTCCAGGTGCCGGCACAGCTCCAGCGCCACCGAGGTGAGCGTGCCCACCCTCCCGAGCAGCGAGAGCTCGACGCCGCGGGTCCGCCGCGCCTCGTCGCGCGCCCGCAGCACCGCGCGCTTGCCGGCCTCGATGGCGTCGGAATACCGCAGCGCCTCCTTCTGCCGCGCGAAGGGCCGCTCCGCGGGCGGCAGCACCGAGGCGCGCAGCGGCTCCAGCGCATCGAAGCGCTGGAGGTGATCGCCATAGCTCTCGCGCAGCGACTCCACCAGCGCCAGCTCACAGGAGCGGCAGTAGCCGGCGCCCTCGGGCCCGAGCCGGTACCAGCGGTCGATCCCTTCCAGCAGCACCCCCTCGCCCAGCTGCGCCGCCCGCGCCGCGGCGTCGCCGGCGGTCTGCCGTCCTTCCAGCGAGCTGGCGCAGCGAACCTGTGCCGCGGATCCGTCCCGCGCCCGGCATCGATCGATCTCGCCCAGCGGCTCCGCGATGTCCACCGCGACAGTCCACGGCAGGACAGACGGCTCCTTTCCGGCCTGCTCGCCGGCGACCCGGATGGGAACCAGAATCGCCTCTCCACCCTCGGCTTTCGCCTCCTCGGCGTGTTCGAGGGCGGACAGCGCGAGGTGGCGCGTTTTGGGAAAGACCAGCTCGCGGGCCATAGGGGGCGACGGAACCTAGCCCAACGCCCGCCACGACGAAAGAGGGGGACCAGGACCTTCCCCGGCTTGTAGGGTTCGCGGCAACGCGGCGGGCGGCCGATTGACTCCCGGCGCTTCGGCACCCAGATTGCGAACGCACGGCGGGGTGGCCACCGGGCAGGTCGGACGGCGGACGGAAGGTTGCCACCCGCACCGCAAGCTGGCTTTCACACTTTTTCGCAGGGGAACGACAAACATGGGCTCCTTTTTCGAGACGGTCGCGCAGCACTGGAAGGGCGGCGGCATCGGCATGTACCCGATCGCCCTCTGCCTCGTCTTCGCCATCGCCGTGATCATCGACCGCGTCCAGACCCTCTTCTTCGCCGCCAGCGTCGACAAGGAGCAGTTCCTGCGCGGCCTCAAGACGCACATCTTCAACGGCGACCTCGACAAGGCCATCAGCTACACCGCCGGCCAGAAGGCGACGCCCCTCACCAACATCGTCAAGGCCGGCCTCATCAACGTCCCCAAGGGCGAGGACGAGGTGCAGGCGGCCATGGACGAGGCCTCGCTCCGCGAGATGCCGCGCATCGAGAAGCGCACCGGCTACCTGGCGATGATCGGCAACGTCGCCACCCTGGTCGGCCTCCTCGGGACCATCATCGGCCTCATCCAGTGCTTCGCCGGCGTGGCGGGCGTCGACGCCTCCGAGAAGGCGCGGGTCCTCTCCGACGGCATCGCCGAGGCGATGAACTGCACCGCCTTCGGCCTCATCGTCGCCATCCCGTCGCTGGTCGCCTTCTCGCTCCTGCAGGGGCGCACCCAGCACATGATCGACGACATCAACGAGACGTCCGTGGGCGTGCTGAACTTGATCGTCGCCAACAAGGACAAGATGCGGATCCCGGCGAACCTGCCGCAGCAGTAGCCACGGTCCACAGGGCGGGAAGGGGACACCAACATGGCCGGCGCCGCACCACAACCAACTGGAAAAGGTGGAAAGAAGGCGCTGGACGCCGAGCTGAACCTCGTGCCGTTCATCGACCTGCTCTCCTGCTGCATCTCCTTCCTTCTCATCACGGCGGTCTGGACCCAGATCTCGGGCCTGCAAGTGGCCTCCTCGGGCGGCCCGCCGGAGCAGCAGAAGCAGGAGACCACCATCGACGTGAAGCTGTTGCTCACCGAGAAGGGCTACTCGCTGACCATGGCCGGGGCGCAGATCGACATCCCCAAGGTCAACGGCAAGGACGGGTCGCCCGCGTACGACCGCAAGACCCTGGACGAGAAGCTCAAGACGCTGAAGGCGAGCCTTCCCGAGCAGAGCGCCATCACGGTGCAGCCCGAGGACGCGGTGGCGTACTCGGACCTGGTCGAGACGGTGGACAGTTGCATGGGCCAGCAGCTGCGCAACGTCACCGTTGCGCCGGTCAACTAGGGGAACGCGCCATGGCTATCGTTACTCCAGGAAAGCGCCCCGGCGACCGCATCGCGGCCTCGCGGGTCTTCGGCAAGAAGTTCGCGCGGGGGAAGAAGCAGGGCTACGCGAGCCTGATGCTGACGTCCTTGGTGGACATGTTCACCATCATCGTCATCTTCCTCCTGATGAACTTCAGCGCCAACGGCGAAGTCCTCTACATGTCGAAGGACATCAAGCTGCCCGACGCCTACCACGGCGCGCAGCTGGAGCGGGCGCCGGTGATCTCGGTGTCCAACGACTCGGTCACCTTCGACGGCAAGATGCTGATCTCGACCGCCGACCTGACCAAGGGCGACGTGCTCAACGTCCCCGAGCTCGAGGACGCGCTGCGCGACGAGAAGCGCCGCTACGAGCAGATCCACTCCAACGACCCCGACCATCCCTTCAAAGGGCTGGTGAATGTCCAGGCCGACCGGCGCATCGCCTTCAAAGTGATCAAGCGGGTCATGTTCGCCTGCAACCAGAGCGGGTTCGGCAACATCAACTTCGCCGCGCTCTCCCGCGAGGGGGCGAAGACGGTCACGGCCTCGAACAACTGAGACCTCGGGCTTCAGGCTCCAGGCTTCAGGTGAGAACTCACGGCGGGGCGCTCTCGGCAAGGGGGCGCTCCGTCGTCTTCTCAACCTGAGGCCCGAGGCCTGACGCCTGAGGCCTCGAGAACGGGCCTCAAACGCGCCGACCGCAAACTCTTTACTTCCCCCCCCGGATCACTCTATTTTGCGCCGCCCCAAAACAGCCCGGAGCTGCTCAATTCATGCAGAAGACCATTCGTCGCGTCCTGACCTTCGCCGCCCTTCTCACCATTGCTCCGGCTGCGTACGCCGACGAAGCGAAGCTCATCTTGCCTGACCTGGGCAGCGTGCAGTTCCTCGGGATCAGCGGGCGCAGCCTCCTCATGGCCGGCCTGGTCGTCTGCGTGCTCGGCCTCGTCTTCGGCATGAGCATCTTCCAGCAGCTGAAGAAGCTGCCGGTGCACCGCTCCATGCTCGAGGTCAGCGAGCTGATCTACGAGACCTGCAAGACGTACCTGGTCACCCAGGGCAAGTTCATCCTCATCCTCGAAGGCTTCATCGGCGTCATCATGGTGATCTACTTCGGCTGGCTCCGGCACTTCGAGTTCGCCAAGGTCGCCATCATCATCATCTTCAGCCTGCTGGGCATCGCGGGCAGCTACGGCGTCGCCTGGTTCGGAATCCGGGTCAACACCTTCGCGAACTCGCGCACCGCCTTCGCCGCGCTCGAGGGCAAGCCCTTCCCGACCTACGCCATCCCGCTCAAGGCGGGCATGTCGATCGGCACCATGCTCATCAGCATCGAGCTCTTCATGATGCTCTGCATCCTCCTCTTCGTGCCGGTGGACTACGCCGGGCCCTGCTTCATCGGCTTCGCCATCGGCGAGTCGCTGGGCGCCTCGGCGCTGCGCATCGCCGGAGGCATCTTCACCAAGATCGCCGACATCGGCAGCGACCTGATGAAGATCGTCTTCAACATCAAGGAAGACGACGCGCGCAACCCCGGCGTCATCGCCGACTGCACCGGCGACAACGCCGGCGACAGCGTCGGGCCGTCGGCGGACGGCTTCGAGACCTACGGCGTCACCGGCGTCGCGCTCATCAGCTTCATCCTGCTGGCCGTCCGCGAGCCCACCGTGCAGGTCCAGCTGCTGGTGTGGATCTTCGCCATGCGCATCATGATGGTCATCGCCTCGGTGGCCTCGTACCTGATCAACGACGTGGTCGCCAAAGGCCGCTACGCCAACGCCGAGAAGATGGACTTCGAGGCGCCGCTCACCTCCCTCGTCTGGCTCACCTCCCTGGTCTCGGTGGCCCTCACCTTCGTGGTCAGCTACCTGATCATCCCCGACCTCGCCGGCGACACCACCATGTGGTGGAAGCTCTCGCTCATCATCACCGCCGGCACGCTGGCGGGCGCGATCATCCCCGAGGTGGTCAAGGTCTTCACCTCCACCAGCTCGGCGCACGTCAAGGAAGTGGTCACCGCCTCGCGCGAGGGCGGCGCCTCGCTCAACGTCCTCGCCGGCCTCACCGCCGGAAACTTCAGCGCCTACTGGCTGGGCCTCGTCATCGTGGTCCTGATGGGCGTGGGCTTCTGGGTCTCGGGCTACGGCCTCGGCCAGATGATGCTGGCGCCGGCCGTCTTCGCCTTCGGCCTGGTCGCCTTCGGCTTCCTCGGCATGGGCCCGGTCACCATCGCGGTGGACAGCTACGGCCCGGTCACCGACAACGCCCAGTCGGTCTTCGAGCTCTCGGTCATCGAGACGCTGCCCGGCATCGCCGCCGAGGTGAAGAAGGACTTCGGCTTCGACCTCTCGTTCGAGAAGGCCAAGCACTTCCTCGAGGAGAACGACGGCGCCGGCAACACCTTCAAGGCCACCGCCAAGCCGGTGCTGATCGGCACCGCCGTGGTCGGCGCCACCACCATGATCTTCTCCATCATCATGGTGCTCACCAACGGCCTGCGCGAGAACATGCAGTACCTCACCATCCTGCACGCACCCTTCCTGCTCGGCCTCATCACCGGCGGCGCGGTTATCTACTGGTTCACCGGCGCGTCGATCCAGGCGGTCTCCACCGGCGCCTACCGCGCGGTCGAGTTCATCAAGGCCAACATCAAGCTGGACGGCGCCGCCAAGGCCTCCATCGAGGACTCGAAGAAGGTGGTCGAGATCTGCACCCAGTACGCGCAGAAGGGGATGTGGAACATCTTCCTCGTCGTCTTCTTCTCCACCCTCGCCTTCGCCTGCCTGGAGAGCTATTTCTTCATCGGCTACCTGATCTCGATCGCGCTCTTCGGGCTCTACCAGGCCATCTTCATGGCCAACGCCGGCGGCGCCTGGGACAACGCCAAGAAGGTCGTCGAGGTGGAGCTCAAGGCCAAGGGCACGCCGCTGCACGCGGCCTCGGTGGTCGGCGACACGGTGGGCGACCCCTTCAAGGACACCAGCAGCGTGGCGATGAACCCCATCATCAAGTTCACCACGCTCTTCGGCCTGCTCGCCGTCGAGCTGGCCACCGAGATGCAGACCACGACGCGGCTGGTGCTGTCGGCCCTCTTCTTCGCCGTCTCGGTCGTCTTCGTCTGGCGGTCGTTCTACGGGATGCGCATCCAGTCGGGCATCCGCGCCAGCGCGTCTGAAGCTGGCGCCGCGAAAGCTGCGTAGGGAGCGAAGCAACCAGAAGCAAAATCTCACCACGGAGGCAGCGAGGACACGGAGTTGTTGTTTTCGAAAAAAAACCGTCCGTGCTCTCCGTGCCTCCGTGGTGCGCTTTGAAACGCTATAGTACGCGGCGTGGATGACTCAGAGCGCATTCGACAAGCCCTTGCCCATCTCCCCATCTTCCCGCTGCCCGGCGGCGTGCTCCTGCCGCATGCGCTGGTTCCGCTGCACGTCTTCGAGCCGCGCTACCGCAAGATGACGCGCGACTGCGAGGAGGGCATGCGGGTGCTGGCCCTCGCCCACATTCCCGACGAGGTGGCCGCCGCCGAGAAGCCGCCGCGGGTCATGCCGGTGATCGGCGTCGGCGTGCTGGCGCGGGTGGACCGGCTGCCCGACGGGCGCTTCAACATCGTGCTGCGCGGGGCGGGGCGGGCGCGCATCGCCGAAGAGCTGCGCTCCGGCGAGCCCTATCGCCTGGTGCGGGCCGAGATGCTCCAGCCGTCGCTGCCCTTCTCGACGCGCATCGCGCAGCTGGCCGACTCGCTCAAGCGCCTGGTGCTGGCGCTCTCGTCGGCGCGCCGCACTCCCGAGCTGCAGGCGCTGGTACAGGTCGCCGCCCGCGCCCGCGATCCCGGGGACCTCGCCGACGTGGTCGCGGGCTCGCTCCTCGAGGATCCCGCCGACCGGCAGGCGGCGCTGGAGGCGGTCGAGCTCCTGCCGCGCCTCGAGCTGGTCACGCAGGCCGCGGCCGCCGTTCTGGCCCAGATGGCCTCCAACGCCTCGGCGCCCAACTGATGCGCAAGCTTCCCTTCGCAGCCCTCTTCCTCCTGGCCGCTTGCCCCGAGCAGGTCGGACAGCAGTGCCCGGCGCACGCCGTCTCCATCGGCCAGTACACGCTCAACTTCGCGGGCACCCATCCCACCGGCGAGTGCGCGGCGAAGCAGGCCGACGGCGGCACCGCCGTGCTCGTCCTCGACAACGGCGGCACCCGCGGCGCCACCGTCTGCCTCGGCAGCGGGCCCGACGGCGGCCCCCAGCTGCAGCTGGTGGTGGCCGGCAAAGGCGAGCGCCCGAGCGACCTGCTCGCCGACGGCGGCTTCCACTTCGGCGGCCACAGCGACGCGGTGCCGGGCACGCCCTGCGGCTGCGCGGTGGCCATCGACGAGACCTTCGACGGCTTCCTCAAGACCACGCCCGACGGCCCCATCGCGCTGCAGCCCGACGGCGGACTGCCCCACATCACCGGCCTCACCGGCTCGCTCACCGACACGCTCAGCGCCGACGCCGGCACCACCGGCTGCCTCTGCGCGCTGCCCTGCCCGGTCACCTACGCCATCACCGGAACCCGCTTCTGATGCGGCCGGCGGTGGTGCTGTTCTCCGGCGGCCTCGACTCCAGCACCTGCCTCGCCATCGCCCGGGCGGACGGCTTTGTGCCCCACGCCCTCGTGGTCAGCTACGGCCAGCGGCACAGCTGCGAGCTGCAGGCCGCCGCGCGCGTGGCCAAAGCGCTCGACGTTCCGCTCAAGCAGGTGAGCCTGGACTTGCGCGCCATCGGCGGCTCGGCGCTGACCGCGGACATCGCCGTGCCCAAGGACGCGCCCGTGGGCGGCGAGATCCCGGTCACCTACGTCCCCGCCCGCAACACCGTGCTGCTCGCGCTGGCCTTGGGCTACGCCGAGGTGCTGGGCGCGCAGGACCTCTACCTCGGCGTCAACGCCGTCGACTACTCGGGCTATCCCGACTGCCGGCCCGCCTTCGTCGAAGCCTTCGAGCAGCTCGCCAACCTGGCCACCGCCGCCGCCGCCGAAGGACGCGCCCGCTATCGAGTCCACGCGCCGCTCCTGCGCCTCTCCAAGGCGGAGATCATCCAGCTGGGCACGCGGCTCGAGGTGCCGTACGCGCTGACCCATTCCTGCTATGACCCGGACGCGGAAGGCCGCGCCTGTGGGCGCTGTGACTCGTGCCGCCTGCGCGCGGCTGGCTTTCGCGAAGCTGGTGTTGCAGACCCGACCCTCTACGCCCCGAGGTAATTCATGCTGACCCTTCTCGCCGCCCTGCTCCTTGCCCAGGCCCACGTGCACGACGCGCCCGTGCACAATCCGCCGCCCATGTCGAAGGAGGCGGCGCCCAAGCCGCGGGGCAGCAACGTCGATCTCGCGGTCGCCGGCAAGACCTCGCAGGCCTACCTTGCCAAGCCCAAGGGCGCTGCCAAGGGCGCGGTGCTGCTGGTCCACGAGTGGTGGGGCCTCACCGACTGGGTGAAGCACATGGCCGACGAGCTCGCCGAAGAGGGCTACCTCGCGCTGGCGGTCGATCTCTACCAGGGCAAGGTGACCAAGGACCCCAAGGAGGCGCAGGCGCTGATGCAGGCCAAGGAGGAGAAGTGGGGCGACGCCGTCGAGGAGGCGGGCCTCGAGTGGCTCAAAGCGCATGGCGGCGGCGCCAAAATTGCCACCGTCGGCTGGTGCATGGGCGGCGGCGAGTCGCTCAAGGCTTCGCTCAATGACCCCAAGGACGTGAGCGCGACGGTGATGTTCTACGGTCACCCGATCGACGACGTGGCCAAGCTGAAGACGCTGCGGGGGCCGCTGCTCGGGCTCTGGGCCAATGAGGACAAGGGCATTCCGCCGGCGACGGTGGCGGACTTCGACAAGGCGCTCACCGCGGCGGGCGTGAAGCACGAGTTCCACGCCTACGACGCGGGCCACGGCTTCGCCAACCCGTCGAGCGGGGCCTACCAGAGCGCCGCGGCCAAGGACGCCTGGGCCACCACCAGGAAGTTCCTCGCCAGCAACCTCAAGAAATAGCGGCGCGCGGCTTGCGGTCCGGCAGCGTGCGGATGGTGCCGTAGAAGCGCAGGGCGGCCTCGCCGGCGCGCTGCAAGTCGCGGTTGTTGAGCCAGGCTACCAGCGGCGAGGCCAGCACCGGCACGGCGCGGCCCAGCTGGCTGAGGCCGCGCTTGGCCAGGATTTTTTCGGCGATGCGCGCCAGCACCTTGGGCCCGGCGCGGGAGCCCAGGTTCACCGTGTCGGCGCCGTTGGAGTAGCCCAGCACCTCGAAGATCTCCTCGCGGGCGCGCTCGGACTTGAGGTTGATCTTGTGCACCAGCGCGATCTCCATGATCAGCGTCAGCTGCAGCACGGTGACGAAGGCGAGGTCGGCCGGGATCAGCGCGATGCCGAAGAGCCCCGAGACCGCGCCGCCCATCGAGGCCCAGGACTTCTTGGTGTCGGTCAGCCGCTGCGCCAGTTCCAGGGTCAGCGCGCTCGGGTACTTCTGCTTCACCCCGTCCACGCGCGCGCGGCAGCGGCCGATCTCGTCGACGTACACGCGCCAGAGGCGCTCTCTCACGATTTCGGGCAGCACAACCGTATTGTAACGCCGCACCGGGGCGGCGCGCACGCCTCAGGGCGAGGGCAGGTTCTGCGGCACCACGAAAGCGCCGGCCGCGTCGAACTCCACGTCCACCGGCACTCCCGCGGGCGAGGCCACGTGCGCGGTGCCGGTGATGGCGTAGCTGGCGCTCTGTCCTGGGCGCAGCGCGCGGTAGCCGGGCGAGGCGGCGCTGATCACCCCGGCGAGCCCCAGCACGCTCTGGCCATGCTCGGGAACCTGCGGGTCCGACTGCGTGCCGGCGAAGACCGGCTGGCCCTGCAGCGCCACCTGGTAGTCCACCGAGGTCAGCGCGATGGGAAACGGATTCGGATTGGCGGCGGTGAACTGCACGGTCACGCGCAGGCCGGCAGGGTCGAGCGCGGCGGTGGCGTTGGCGGCGCTCACCGTCGGGACGGTGAAGCCGTGGGTGGCGAGTGAGTAGAGATCAGGACAGCTGGGCGCCGACGCCAACAGCAGGCAGACCGCCAACGACGTCCGCACCATCAGAACCCCCCGTCACTCCGCCCCGGCGGAGGATGCGCACGCCTGCCCGCTTCGGGAAGTGGTCGGATGGCGAGGCCCCGGGTCACCGGCCATGCTTCTCGCCATCTTGCTCGCCGTCTCGGCGGATCCAGTCGTGGAAGGTCCACACTTCGCGCTCTCTGCAGGCGTGGGGCTGGCGTACGCATACGCCGGAGTCCACGCGGAAGTCCGCTACCAGCGCTTCGCCTTCTTCCTCGCCACCACGCCGTTCGGCGACGTCGCGTCACAGTGGCCGCTGACCGAGAACGCCACCGTCATCGCCGCCGGCCTGCGCTACTTTCCAGGGGCCGCCGGCAGCGGTCTGCTCTTCTCCATCCAGGCGACCCGCGGGCGCTACGACCATCACCTCGACACCGGCTACGTGGGCAGCGACCTCGACCCCGCTGGCTACGACACGTACACGGCGACCATCGGCTGGCGCTGGCGCTGGAAGCCCCTCTTCCTCGAGGCGGCCTTGGGAGGGGGCTGGGCCCACGACTTCGACCATCGCGCCATCGGATTAGATTCAACGCCGGGACCGCTTTACCGCAGGACGTATCCCTATCCGGACGGCGCGCTCGCCGTCGGCCTGGAGTTCTAGGCGGGCGAGCAGACCTGGCGGAGGATGTCGAACTCCTCGAGCGCCTTGCCCGCGCCGATGACGACGGAGCTCAAAGGATCCTCGGCGAGGAAAACCGGCAGTCCGGTCTCCTCGCGCAACAGGGCGTCGAGATTTTTCAAGAGCGCGCCGCCGCCCGCCAGCACGATGCCGCGGTCGGCGATGTCGCCGGCGAGCTCGGGCGGCGTGCGCTCCAGCGTGACCTTCACTGCCTCGACGATGGCGTTGACCGGCTCGGCCAGCGCGTCGCGGATCTCGTCGCTGCTGACGGTGAGTGTACGGGGAACGCCGGCTACCAGGTCGCGGCCCTTGATGTCCATGGTGAGGACTTCATCGGTGGGGTAGGCGTTGCCGATGCCCATCTTGATGAGCTCGGCGGTGCGCTCGCCGATGAGCAGATTGTACTTGCGCTTGATGTGCTGGATGATCGCCTCGTCCATCTTGTCGCCGCCGACGCGCACGCTCTTCGCGTAGACGATGCCGGCCAGCGAGATGACCGCGACATCCGAAGTGCCGCCGCCGATGTCGACGATCATGTTGCCCGACGGCTCGGTGATGGGCAGCCCGGCGCCGATGGCCGCCGCCATCGGTTGTTCAATCAAGTAGACTTCGCGCGCGCCGGCGCTCTCGGCCGCTTCGCGCACGGCGCGCCGCTCGACCTCGGTGATGCCGGACGGGATGCCGATGATCACCCGCGGCTTCACCATCGTCTTGCGGTTGTGCGCCATCTGGATGAAGTAGCGCAGCATGGCCGCCGTGATCTCAAAGTCGGCGATCACGCCGTCCTTCATGGGCCGGATGGCGACGATGTTGCCCGGCGTCCGACCGAGCATCTCTTTGGCTTCCTTACCGACCGCCA
>JANXXR010000122.1 GCA_025350525.1 Deltaproteobacteria bacterium | reverse complement strand
CGTCGAAGGACGCCTCGGTGATGTGCTGGCCGAAGCGGAGGTGAGGGGTGAGGCCGTAGCGACGGGCGCAGTGCGCTTGGTAGGCCTGGATCTCGGCCGCCGCGGCGAAACGGTTCTTCCAGCGCGGATTGGGCTCGAAGGAGAATGAATAGAGCGGGGCGGGCACGTCGACGTGGGCGCCGGGATAGCGGTTGTCCCACCAGGTGCCGCCGAGGCCGGCCGACTTCTCGAGGATGACGAACTCCTCGATGCCGGCCCGCTTGAGGCCGATGCCCATGCACAGGCCCGACATGCCGGCGCCGAGGATCACCACCTCGTGGATCTTCTCCGGCTGCAAAGACGCGGCGCGAGCGTTGGCCTCGTCCAGGGCAGCGGCGGCGAAGTTCGCGGCCCGCTCCAGCGCTTCGTCGGCGCTTCCCAACGCTCCGCCGTGCGTCTGGAACACGTGCCAGCGGCGCGCGGTGATCTCGCACCGCACCGCCACCCCAGCCGCTTCGAGCGCCGCGTGGAATCGCAGCGCCTCCCCGTGCAGCATCTCGTCGGTGCCGGCCTGGATGAGCGTGGGCGCAAGACCGCGCAGATCCGCCTTGAGCGGGGAGGCCAACGGATTGCTCGCCTTTGCCCCGCCCCGATAATTGGCGGCGCAAGGGTGGGCCCACTCGACGCTGAGCATCGCCTCGCCCGGGTGAGGGCGCGCGGGCAGGTCGGCGAGCGTCAGATCGACCCAAGGCGAGAAGAGCACGAGGCCGGCGGGCGCGGCGTGTCCACCATCGCGCAGCGCCAGCGCCGTGGCCGCCGCCAGCCCGCCGCCAGCCGAGTCGCCGGCCAGGACCACGGGTCCGCTGGCGGCGAGGACCAGGGCCGCCGCGACCGCGTCGTCCAGGGCGGCAGGGAACGGGTGCTCGGGCGCCAGGCGGTAGTCGAGGGCGAAGACCGCGCACCCGGCCTCGCGGGCTAGCCGGCCGGTGATCGCCCGATGCGTCGCCGGGGAGCCGATGCAGTAGGCTCCGCCGTGCAGGTAGAGCAGGGTGCCGCGCCGCCGGACTGCCCGTGGCCGCACCCACTCGCCCTTGAGGCCGGAGATCTCGGCAGGCTCGAACACCACCCCGCGCGGGGGCAGGGTGAGGGCAGAGAGGATCCGCAGCCAGCGGCGCTGGAAGGGGATGGAGAAGCGCGGCGAGAAGACCGGCTTGAGCAGCCACCGTAAGAGATTGCGCAGCACGGCTGCGACGACGACCTCGACGATTCCCCGCGGCGGTTCGTACTGGTGGATGGTCATGGCGCGGTCCCCGACGGCATCCACTCTAGTGGGTTTGGCGCCCGTTTGACTGGCGCCATGCCGCGCTCTAGTGTGTGCCAGTTCTCGGAGCCGGCGCCGTACAGTTTCGGCGGCACCGGCGATCATCTCCAGCAGCAGTCCGAAGAGCACATGCCAAACATCGACTTCTCGCTCGGCATCGGCGGAGCCGCCGGCCAGGGAGTGGCGACGCCCGGAAACATCCTCGCGAAGCTGTTTGCCCGCCGCGGCCTGCACATCAATGCCTACAACGCGTACCAGTCCATCATCCGCGGCGGCCACACGCTCCTCACCATCCGCACCAGCGAGGAGCCCGTCCGCTGCCTGGGCGACGGGCTGGACATGCTCATCCCGCTGAACCAGGACACGATGGACCGGCACCTGGGTCGGATGCGCGCCGGCTCGGCGGTGCTGTACGACGGCGACCGCGTCAAGCCGGGCGTCGCGGCGGAGGGGGTGCAGCTTTGCCCGCTGCCCCTCGGCGAGCTCGCCAAGAACATTCTCTATTACAACACCGCCGCGGTGGCCGCGGTCCTTCGCCTGGTCGGCGTCGAGCTGAAGCCGTTCGAGCAGATGCTCGCGCAACAGTTCAAGCGCAAGGGCGAGGCGGTGGTGGCGGAGAACGTCGCCGCGGCGAAAGCCGGCTACGACTACGCGGGCGCGCACTTCAAGTTGTTCCCCTTTTCGCTCCCCGACACCGGCAAGCGCCTCGCCGTGGCCACCGGCAACGACAGCCTCGCCATGGGCGGCGTCGCGGCCGGCGTAAAGTTCTATTGCGCGTATCCGATGAGCCCGGCGACCGGCGTCCTGATGTGGATGGCGCGGCACGCGCGCCAACTCGGCGTCATGGTGCGGCAGGTCGAAGATGAGCTGAGCGTCATCAACATGACCATCGGCGCTGCGCATACCGGCTGCAGAGCGATGTGCGCCACCTCCGGCGGCGGGTTCGCGCTCATGACCGAGGCGCTCGGGGCGGCCGCGATGATGGAGATCCCGGTCGTCTGCATCAACGTGCAGCGCGCCGGACCCGCGACCGGCGTGCCCACCAAGACCGAGCAGGGCGACCTCTGGCAAGTGCTCGGCGCCGGGCAGGGCGACTATCCGCGCCTCATTGCCGCGCCCACCAGCATCCGCGACTGCTTCCACCTCATCCCGGAGATCTTCAACCTCGCCGACAAGTTCCAGTGCCCGGGCATCGTCCTCGCCGACCTGCTCGAATCGGAGGGATTCTCGACCTTGGAGCCGGCCGAGCTGGACTTCAATCCGGCGCGGGATCGCGGCGCGGTCATCGGTCTCGCCGGCGAGGCGCCGGAGGTCAACGGCAGATACCAGCGCTACCGGATGACCGAGAGCGGCATCTCGCCGCGCGCGGTGCCGGGGACGCCGGGGCACGTGCACGTGGTCTCCACCGACGAGCACGACGAGGATGGCGTGCTCATCAGCGACGAATTCACCGATCCGCACAAGCGGCAGGCGATGATGGAGCGGCGCGGGCGCAAGATGGACGGGGTCCTGCCGCTCCTCGAGCCGCCGCGTTTAACCGGGCCCGCAGGGGCGGAGGTCACGCTCCTGGGTTGGGGTTCCACCGAGGGGGTCATCGACGAAGCGGCCGAGCAGCTCGCTGCGCAAGGCATCGTCGCCAACCACCTTCAAGTGCGCTGGCTGGTTCCGCTGCAGTCCGAGGAGATCGCGAGGGCGCTGTCGGGCGCGCGCAACCTCATCATCGTGGAGAACAACTACAGCGGTCAGTTCGCGCGCTACCTGCGGTCCGAGACCGGCATCGCAGCCGACGCGCACATCCGCAAGTACGACGGCGAGCCTTTCCTGCCGCACCACGTGTCGGACGGGGTGAAGAAGATCCTCGCCGGCAAGACGAAGAACTACGTGCCCGTTCACGAGATCAGGGTCTGAGGAGGACGCGATGGCCGAGGTGCATACGGAGCTGCCGATTCCGCTCGAGATCCCGCTTGCGACGCTCACCACCCCGCTCGCAACCAAGCCGCGACGCCCGGCGCTGACCGTCAAAGACTTCAAGGGAAAGGTTGATCCCGACTGGTGCCCGGGCTGCGGCGATTTCGGCGTCCTCAACGCGCTCAAGATCGCGCTCGCCGAATTGAACCTCTTGCCGCACGAGGTCCTCACCGTCAGCGGCATCGGCTGCTCTTCCAACCTGCCGGGCTACCTCAACACCTACGGCATGCACACGCTGCACGGGCGCGCGCTGGCGGTCGCGTCCGGAGCGCACCTCGGCAACCACCGCCTCAAGGTCATCGTCACCGGGGGCGACGGCGACGGCTTCGGCATCGGCGGCAATCACTTCGTCCACGCCATGCGTCGCAACATCGATCTCACTTACCTCGTCATGGATAACCAGATCTACGGACTCACCACCGGACAGATCTCGCCCACCAGCCGCAAAGGCATGAAGACGAAGAGCACACCCTTCGGCAGCGTGGAGAACCCGGTGAACCCCATCCCGATGGCGATCGTCTGCGGCGCGACCTACGTTGCGCGCGGCTTCTCGGGCCAGCAGAAGCAACTGGTCGCGCTCATCAAGGGCGCCATCCAACACAAGGGATTCGCCTTCGTCGACGTCTTCAGCCCCTGCGTGACCTACAACCACGAAAACTCGCACGAGTTCTTCAAGCAGCGGACCAGGAAGCTCGAGGAGATGGGCCACGATCCCGCCGACCGGCAAGCGGCCATCGCCAGAGGGGGCGAGTGGGGCGACACCATCCCCATCGGGCTGTTCTACAAGAACACAGACGTGCCCGCGCTGGACGAAATGGAGCCGGTTCTCTCCGAGGGCGGCGCGCTCGCCGGGCAACCGCTCGAGGTATCGAAAGAGAACGCGCGCGCGCTGGTCGAAGAGCTGATGTAATCCACCGCGCGCCGGGCAGCTGTGGCGAATGCCGGCCTTGAACTGCATCTTCCGCTTGGCGCTGAAGCTGAACGTGTCGCCAACCGTGATCTTGCCGGGTCGTAATACGACCCAGCGCGCGTCCGCCGCGTCTCGATCCGCGGACAGTACCTGTTCGATTGCGAGCGCTTACCTCGCCGATGCCGCCTTCGACGCGCGCTTCACTATCGGAGGGTTGAGCGGCGTTACCGCGCCACCTGATGTGCTACGCTCGCCGCGTCGTGAAGCCCACCCTCGTCCCAGCGACGCCGGGCGAACCTCCTGTCCGCCAGGTTCTCGACGCGCGGTACCAGCTCCTCGAAGAGCTGGCCCACGGGGGGATGGGCCGGGTCTTCGCGGCCGTCGACACAAAGCTAGGCCGTAACGTCGCCGTCAAGCTCGTGTCGCAGGCCACGCCCGACGCGCTGGCGCGTGCCCGCTTCCGGCGCGAGGCGCGCGCGCTGGCCGCGCTCTCGCATCCCAACATACTCGTCATCTACGACGCCGGGCCCGAGGACGACGAAGGCGCGCCCTACCTCGTCTGCGAGCTGCTCGAGGGCGCGACGCTGCGCGACCAGGAGGGCCTGCTGCTGCGGGACAAGGTGGCGATCGCTCGGCAGATGGCGAGCGGGCTGGCCGCCGCGCATGCGAGCGAGATCGTCCACCGCGATCTCAAGCCCGACAACGTCTTCATCACCCGCGGCGGCACGGTGAAGCTGCTCGACTTCGGCATCGCGAAGCTCCTGCTGCCGCCTCAGGAGACGCTCTCTCACGACGTGCCCTTTGAGGCGGAGCCGGCGACCGCCGAGGGCCGCATCGTGGGGACGGTGGGATACATGGCGCCCGAGCAGGTCCGCGGCGGGCAGGTGGGCTGCGCCACCGACGTCTTCAGCTTCGGAGTGGTGCTCTACGAGCTGCTCGCGGGGCAGCGGCCGTTCGAGAGGCCCACCGCGTATGCCACCAACCTGGCCATCTGCAACGACGAGCCGGCGCCCCTGCCGCGCGCGGTGCCGCGGGGGCTGCAAGGCATCGTCGAGCGCTGCCTGAAAAAGGACCCGGCACGCCGCTTCCAGTCCGGCGCGGAGCTTCTGGCGGCGCTGGAGGCCGCGCTGTCACGCACGAGGACACCGCGCTGGACGCCGTGGGTCGGCACGGGACTCGCGTTCGCCCTCGCGGCGGGTCTGGCGCTGCGAGCGCGGCGCGCCGCGAGCGACGGAACCGCGCGGCTCCTCCTCGCACCGGTGCAGGCGGACACCGCCGACGCTCCGGTGGCGGCCGCCCTCGATCTGGGTTTCGCGCGCGCGATCGAGTCGCTCTCGGGCGCCGTGCGCGTCGAGCGATTGCGCGGCGCGCCCAACCCCGCGGCGGACTGGGTCCTGCGCAGCGCCGTGTCTCGCGCGGGTCCGCAGCTCCGGCTCCTTGCGCACCTCGAAACTCCGGGCGGGCAGCGGCTGGGCGAGCCGATGGAATCGGCCGGCTCCGCCGCGGAGCTGGAGGCGGGCGCAGGCGATCTGGGCGCGCAGCTCCGCGACGAGCTGATGCCGCTCGTCCGCGATCGCGAACGCCGCGCCCGCGCGCGCAAGCTGGCGCGCTCGCCTGCTGCCGAGGAGAAGCTGTTGGCCTATTACGACCTGATGGGCCCCGCGCCGCGGCTCGAGTTCGTCGACCGCGGGCGGCGGCTGCTCTCAGACGCGCTCTCCGCCGACCCGCGCTATGTGCCCGCGCTGGCCGAGCGGGCCACCTTGCTGCGCCTCGCGGCCAGCCGCCCCGCCGACGACCCGAAGGAAGACCTGCGCCTCTCACGCGCCGACGCCGAGGAGGCGCTGCGCCTCGCGCCCGGCGATCCGCAGGCGTTGCTCGCCCTCTGCCAGACCGCGCGCCGGCAGATGCGCTCCTGGCCCTCCGACCCAGAGCTGACCGCGGCGACCTCGGCCTGCTCCGACGCAGCCCAGGCCGACCCGCAGTCGATGGACGCGCTCTACACGCTCGCGCTCCTCTACGATCAGGGCTGCGATGACGGTGCGCTCCTCGCCACCCTCAAGTCCACCCTCGACCGCGCCGCGCGCTTCGACCGAGGACGGCTGGGCGCGGTGCGCCTCTACCTCGTTTCGGTGGCGCTGCAGCGGCATCACCTGCAGGAGGCGGACGGCTTCTCGGCCGACCTGGTGCAGCAGAAGAAGCCGCCCCAGCAGGGTGCGCACCTCATCCGCGCCGCAGTGCTGCTGCGGCTGGGCCGCGACGGGGAGGCCGAGCGCGAGATCGAAGCCGAGCTCTCGGCAGGCGCGGCGTCGGTAGGCGGGCTCGACGAGGGCTTGGAGGCCACCGCCCTGCGCGGTCTCGCACGCATCCACCACGGCGCTCTCGAGCCCACGCGCGCGGCGCGGCTGGCCGCGCTGGAGCGGCACTTCGCCGCGCTGGACGAGAGCACCAACGGCCTCTCGCCCGTGGCCGGCTGGTTCGGCTTCATCGACCCCGAGGGCGCGGTGGCCTGGGTGGACGCGCACAAGACGCAGCCGGGCTGCCAGCTCGCCTTCCAACGCGCGGTGCTCTACCGAGACGCAGGCCACGCCGCCCGCGCCGCGCGGGCGCTCACGGCCTGCGACCTCTCCGAAGATTGGGCGAAGCGCTGCTACAAAGTCATTGCTTCTGATCTGCCGACAGGGTCGATTTCTTCTCCCCGGTAGGCGCCGCTGCTTGCTTTGCGGCTTTCTTCGCTCCGGGCCCGCCCGGCGTGTTCTCGCAGATGGCGCGGCAGGCGAGGCAGATGAGCTTCGTCGTGGGCAGATCTTCCCTGAGCGCGGTCTTGCCCAGCCCTTTCTTGTTCGTGCCGGAGCAGGGTGGATATGTACAGGCGCCCCCGAGCGGTTTCCCGTAGGCGTAATTGTAGCAGGCCTTTTCGTCGGCGCAGATGAGGCACATGGAGGCCCGCTCGTCCTCCGGGTTTTGCGCGCGCGCGGCTCCCGAGAGCAACAATGCGCATGCGAGCACAGCAATAGCGTGGATTCTTGATTCATATATCTTCATTGAATCCCCCTTCCTTCGGCGCGGCACACTACCACTTGGGTAGCGCGTGCCAAGTGGCCTGTGGGCTGGCACAATCGAATCATGCCTTCGCGCACTGTCACGCTCACCGGGGCTTCGCGGCCGATCGAGGCGGGGGCAAAGGCATTCCTCTTCGTGGCGCTGCGCTGCGATTCGCCGGCGCAGCCGGGGGCACGCCTCTGCCTCGAGGAGGTGGAGTCGGTCGCCATCGGCCGCGCGCACGCGCTCACCGCCGCGCGCGAGGGCGGGGTGCTGCGCATTGGCCTGCCCGACGCGAGCATCTCCTCGGCGCACCTGGGCCTGCGCGCCGAGGGCGGGCGCTTCGTCGCCGAAGACTTGGGCTCCAAGAACGGCACCTTCGTCGACGGCCGCCGGCTGACGCGCGAACCGCTCGCCGACGGCGCCGTGCTTGAGCTGGGCCACACCTTCCTGCTCTTTCGCGCAGCGCTGCCGGCGCGCGAGGCGGCGGACGTGCTCGACGCGCGCCCGCTGCTCGACGCCGAGGGCCTCGGCACGCTCTCGCCACCCTTCGCCGGCGAACTCGACCGCGTGCGGGCGGTGGCGGCCTCGCGCGTGCCCATTGTGCTGCGCGGCGAATCGGGCGCGGGCAAGGAAGTGCTCGCCGCCGCCATCCACCGGCTCTCGGGGCGCAGCGGCCCGTTCCAGGCGGTCAACTGCGGAGCCATTCCGGCCGACCTCATCCAATCCGAGCTGTTCGGCCACAGGAAGGGCGCGTTCTCTGGCGCGGTCGACGACCATGCGGGCCTTTTGCGCGGCGCCGACCGCGGCACGTTGCTGCTCGACGAGATCGGCGATCTGCCGTTGCCCGCGCAGGCGGCGCTGCTGCGTGTGCTGCAGGAGGAGGAGGTGCTGGCCGTGGGCGCGGCGCGGCCGGTCAAGGTGGACCTGCGCGTCGTCTCGGCCACCAACCGCGACCTGGAGAAGCTGGTGGGCCAGGAGCGGTTTCGCGCCGACCTGCTCGCGCGGCTCGCCGGCTACGTCTGCACGCTGCCACCGCTGCGCGACCGGCGCGAAGACCTTTCGCTGCTGGTGGCGACGCTGCTTGCGCGCTGTGGTGGGCTCGGCGCCACATTTACGGTGAACGCGGGTCGGGCGCTCCTCGCGTATTCGTGGCCCCTCAACGTGCGCGAGCTCGAGAAGTGCCTCTCCAGCGCGCTGGCGCTGGCGCGGGGGGCGCCCATCGACCTTCCGCACCTGCCGCCGCAGCTGCGCCTCCCGCCCGCGCGGCCGGCGGCGCCCGCGGCTGACCAGCAGCAGCGCGACGCGCTCATCGCCCAGTTGCGCGCGCACGGCGGCAACGTCACCGCCGTCGCCAGGTCGATGGGCAAGGCGCGCACGCAGGTGCAGCGCTGGCTGCGGCGGTACGATCTGGACCCTGCCTCGTTCCGCCGCTGACCGAGGGCGCCACGTCGCATGCCTCGGACCGGCGAGCGCCGATTCCCGCTCCCGACGGCGCATGCGCGCCCTCGGCGCCGGCACGCCCCGTGCTCTTTGCCCCTCACTGAAGGAGGGAGCACAAATGCAGAAGATCCGTGAGTGGGGCTTTCCGGTCGGCCTGATTTTCCTCTGGATGGTGGCGACCGCGTACACGGTGTCGCTGATGATTGAGGCGCCCCGCCGCCCCGAGCCTCCGCAGTCTGACGCCGCCGGTCAGATCCAGTCCTCGTAATCGCAGTCCAACCATTCACTTCCCGGAGAGCGCAATGAAGATCCTTGTTTTGTGGTTGTTCGTCCCCATGCTGGCCGCCGCCTGCGGCACCGCCAAGCAGAAGGAGACCACCGTTGCTGAGTGCGCGCTCTCGCTGCCGGCGCACAGCGACCATGTCGCCATCGAGGATGCCATCGACGCCGTGGCCAACGGCACCCTCGATCCCTGCCAAGGATCGCTTGCGCACCGCGAGGCGTACCGCGCCGAGCTCGATCACGTCGAGGACCCGCCGGACGCGTCGGTAGTCCTCATCTACCGGATGGAGTTCCTGCACCCAGAGTGGGGGAAGCCGTCTGCGCCTCGAGGGGGAAGCTGCGCGCGGGGCGGCCTTTCCGGCGCCCCGTGCACCGGCTCGTGACCGCGGCGTGGTGACCGGCATCTTCGCGTCGTTGGCGTAGGCGCGCTCGAACGCGAGTGCGGCGTCGTCGGCCGCGTTGCGGATGGCGTTGGCGATCCCGGCCGGCTCTTCGGAGAGCAGCGGAGCGACTGAATCGGCAGCGATCTCGCCGATCAGCGCTCCGCCCGGCGCCAGCACTCGAACATGGGCGTCGCGCTCGAACTGGCCGCGGGGATGCCCCCCACGATCTCGGCCCGGCGTACCTCGAGCACGAGGTCGAGAGTAGCCGCGGCACGCGTTGGAAACATGCGCGCAACCGCCGAGGCGAACACGTCGCGCACGGTTTCGAGGAGGGAGCATTCAGGCTTGCCGGCGATCGCAGGGCAGGCTTGAGCGCCGGGCATCATCTGCAGGCGGGCCCTGTTCGGATATGTCGAGGCGCGCGATGAGCTGACCGTGCACAGAACGAAGAGACAGCTGAAGACGGCTCGCATCGAAAGCATTCTTGTGCTTGGTAGTGCGCGGTCGCTCCACCGAGCGGCCCGCGCGACACCTTGCCAGGCTCCCGAGCATGCGGGAGCACGACGGCGAAGAGCCAGAACGACGCGGTCGAGGTCTGCCCGAAGTGATTCCGGCAAGGGTCCCTTGATTGTACTTAGAAAGTAGGACTGACAAGCCGCGTTCCGCTCACTCGGCTCTCCCTGACTTCGCTTCTTTAATGCGGCGGCGCCCGGCCGAATTCAGTCCTGCACCGGAAGGTGCAGCTTGCGCAGGAACGGCGCCCAGCGCGCGTCGTCGTGCAGGCGCCGCAGCACCGGGTCCACCTTCGCGTCGTTGAGCCAGGTGTTCTGCTGGAGGTAGGCGCGCTCCAGCCACTGGAAGGCGGCGTCGGGGTCCCCGCGCCAGGCGTACACCGCCGCGATGTCGAACGCGCCGTCGTACGCGTGCTGCGAAATCAGCTCCTCCAGCTCCCGCTCCGCCAGATCCCGCTGGCCGAGATCCTGGTGGCAACGCGATTGGATCTCGAGGCGGAAATAGGGAGGCGCCTTGGCGTGCGCGATCGCGTCGAGCGCCTCCTGCGGCCTGCCCTGCATGCTCAGCGCGTAGGCGATGAGGAAGCCGGCGAAGGCGTTGTCCGGAGCGAGATGGAGCACGCGCGAGGCGGCGTCCTTTGCGGCGTCGAATTGGCCGGTGTACATGAGCACCACGGCCAGGCTGGTCCTGGAGCCCGTATTGAGCGGGTCGAGCTGCATCGCCCTGCGCATATCCGCGAGGGCTTCATCGAAGCGCCCAAGCCGCAGCAGCACAAAGCGCGAGCGCGTCGCCAGCGCCCTGACGTCGTCGGGGCTGAGCGCGAGCGCGCGATCGGTGTCGGCGAGCGCCGCTTCCCATTGGTGGCGGTTGGCGAGGATGCCCGCGCGGGCCGTGTATCCGTCGGCAAGCTTCGGATCCAGGGAAACGGCCTTCTCCGCGGCTTCCCAGGCGCGGAGATTGCCTGCAGCGGCCTCTTCCGGCGTCCTGGAGAAGACGGTCGCGAGGGCGCTCTCGGCGGAGGCGGTGAACGCCCACGCCGGCGCATAGCCCGGATCGAGCGCAAGCGCCTTGCCGAAGGCAGCGATCGAGCGCCGGTATCCATTCTCGGAGCTTTGATAATAGATCTGACGCCCGAGGAGAAATTGGTCGTACGCCTCCGGGTTGGTGGTGCGCCGCTCACCCGGGCGCGGCGACTCCCCCGGCAAGAGCTTGACCTTGAGTCCCTCCACCACGGCGCGCGCGATCTCCTCCTGCACCGCGAACACGTCGGTGATCCGCCGCTCGTAGGTCTGGGACCAGAGGTGATAGCCGTCGGCCGCGTTGATCAGCTGCGCGGTGACGCGCAGCCGGTCGCCGGACTTGCGCACGCTTCCCTCGACGATGGCGCGGACGCCCAGCTCGCGGCCGATCTCGCTCGCCTTGACGTTCTTGCCCTTGAACGAGAACGCCGAGGTGCGTGCCGCGACGTGCAGGCCCTTCACCTGTGCCAGCACGCCGAGAAGCTCCTCGGCGAGGCCGTCGGCGAAATAGCCCTGGTCCCTCCGCTCGCTCAGATCGAGGAAGGGGAGCACCGCGACAGAGGGAGTCTCGGCGGCAACGCCCGGCGCGACGGCCTGGGTTGGACGGCGCCGGAGGCTGGCGGCCATCACCACCAGGAGCAGCGCCAGGAAAGCGGCCGCACCAAGGGCGCCCAGGAGCGTACGCCTCCGCCGCGGTCCCCGCCGCAGCTCGCGCAACAGCTCGTCCATCGAGGCGATGCGCTTCTCGCGATCGTGCAGGAGCCCGCGCTGGAGCACTCCTCGCAGCCACGACGGCACGCGCGCGCCCGCAGGCGGCGGCCGGATGCGGCCGGAGGCGACCTCGCCGCGCACCTCGTCGAGCGTCTGCCCGGCGAAGGGCCGCTCGCCGTAGAGCGCCTCGTACAGCGTCACGCAGAAGGAGAAGACGTCGGCCCGCGTGTCGGCGGGCTGGCCACTCATCTGTTCCGGCGCCATGTACGCCGGGCTTCCCATCACCGTGCCCGAGGCGGTCATCGTCGGGTGCGCGGGCGAGGTCCCCGGGGGAAGGGCGGTGTCCTCGGCCGGGCGGCCTTCGATCCGCGCCAAGCCGAAATCG
>JANXXR010000120.1 GCA_025350525.1 Deltaproteobacteria bacterium | reverse complement strand
CGTCGAGGTGGTGCTCGGCGTCCATAGCCCTTACTGTACGCGCGAACTCCGCGAAAGTTTCAGGCCATGGGCGATCTCCTCATCGTTGGAACGCTGCACACCATGGACCCCGCGCGGCCGCGGGCAGGCGCGGCGCTGGTCCGCAACGGGCGATTCGTCCGCGTCGGGACCCGGGCGGAGTGCGAGCAGGAGGCGCGGGCAGACTTGAAGTTCATCGAGCTGGGCGAAGGCTGCGTGGTGCCGGGAATCATCGACGCGCACGGCCATCCGCTGCTGCACGGGCGCATGCTGGCGGAGGTGCGGCTGGGCGGCGCGCGCAGCGAGCAGGAGTGCGTCGAGCGGGTGGCGAAGTATGCCCAGCTGGTGCCGGCCGGAGCGTGGATCCGCGGGTCGGGCTGGGACCAGAACCTGTGGCCCGCGCGGAACTTCCCCAGCGGCGAGCTGCTCAGCGCCGCGACGCCCGGTCATCCGGTGGCGCTCTCGCGCATCGACGTGCACGCGCTCTGGTGCAACTCCACGGCGCTGCGGGCGGCCGGCCTCGACGGGCGCACTCCCGATCCGCCGGGCGGCCGCATCCTGCGCGGGCCCGACGGCGCGCCCACCGGCGTGCTCATCGACACCGCCATGGATCTGGTGCGCAGGGCCATCCCGCCGCCGCAGCCGCGGGAGGCCGAGGAGGCGCTCCTGCGATCGCTCGAGGCGCTGGCCGCCGTCGGCATCACCGCCGTCCACGACGCTGCCGCCGGGGCAGAGGTGCTGGCGGCGTACCGGCGGCTGGCCGAGCGCGACGACCTGCCCGTGCGCATCTACGCCATGATCGACGGGCAGGGCGCGGACCTCGACGAGCGGATGCGCGAGTGGCGCGAGACCCCCAGCATCGGCCGGCTGACCGTGCGCGCGGTCAAGCTCTTTGCCGACGGCGCGCTGGGCAGCCGCGGCGCGGCCCTCTTCGATCCCTACGAAGACGACTCCGGCAACACCGGCCTGTGGCTGATGGATCCGCGCGAATTGGAGAGCCGCATCGTCAAGGTGGCGGCGGCCGGCTTCCAGCCCTGCGTGCATTGCATCGGCGACCAGGCCTGCGCGCTGACGCTGCAGGCCTTCACCAAGGTGCCGCGCGATCTCCGCCCCCGCGCCGAACACCTTCAGATCCTCCGCGCCCGCGACGTGCCGCTGCTCAAGCGTTCGGGCGCCATCGCCTCCATGCAGCCCACCCACGCCGTCAGCGACGCGCCCTGGGCGGAGTCGCGGCTGGGGCGCGGCACCGAGCGGCAGCGGGGCGCCTACGCCTGGCGGCAGGCGCTGGAGGCGGGGGCGAAGCTGGCCTTCGGCAGCGACTTTCCGGTGGAGGGGATCGATCCCCGCGAAGGCTTGCGCGCCGCCGTCGCCCGCAAGTCGGCCTCGGGCGCGGTGTGGATGCCCGAGCAGCGCCTGACCCGCGAAGAGGCGCTGCACGCCTTCACCGCCGGCGGCGCCTGGGCAGAGTTCGCCGAGGGCCGGCGGGGCGCCATCCGCGAAGGTTTCGAGGCGGACTTCACCGTCTTCGCCAAGGACCTGCTCGAAGTCCACGTCGACGAATTGCCCCGGGTCGCCGTGCAGGCCACCGTCGTCGGGGGACGCGTCGAGTACGCCGGGCCTTGACCGCAGCCCGCAAGCGGCGGAAACGTACGCGCCTCCAATGATTCCTCCCCCCAAGGAAAACTGCCCCGACGTCGAGGACTGCTTCTCCGATCCCTCGGAGATCGGCCACGTCTGCGGCTTCGGCCCCATCTGCGGCACCTGCGTCGTCTACCGCGTGCTGGAGACGCGGCGCGGCCTCTTGCTCGGCACCTGCCGCATCCGCACCGACCGCGGCGAGTTTCCCTGCACCGCGCCCATCTGCGACTCGTACGTCCCGCGCGCCGGCGCTCCGGATGCGAAGGGCCGCCCGACCCAGGCAGGCGACTCCGCGGTCGTCCAACTCGCCCGCGCGCAGAAGGCTGCCCAAGCCCGCCCGCGCTCTGCCCCGAAGCCCGAAGCCCGCAGCCCGCAGCCCCGCATTCCCGACGGTCCGGTGGGAGTCATCGAGATGAACCGAGAAGAGCTGAAAGCGCTGATCCGCGAGGCGATGGACGAAGAGCGCGGCGGAGGAATCGCGCCGCTCGCGCCCAAGTGGGAAGGCGGGACGGCGTTCTTGAAGCCGCTCGACCCCGCGCTGCAGGGGAAGGAGCTGCCGCTCGAGGCGCTCTTCCACAAGGTGGTGATGATCCGCGACAAGCTCCGGGTGATGGAGCAGAAGATCAACGCCAACTCCAAGCTCACCGACGCCGAGAAGGTCGACCTGCAGGCGTACATCACCGGCTGCTACGGCTCGCTGACGACCTTCAACGTGCTCTTCCGCGACAAGGACGACGCCTTCCGCGGCGCGGGCGGCAAGGAATGATCCTCGCGCTCCTGCTCGCGCTCTCGCCGCTGAAGCTGCAGCAGATCCAGACGGAGCTGCAGCGGCAGAAGATCGACGCCTGGCTCTTCTACGACTTCCGCCGCTCGGACGAGATCGCCTACCGGACGCTGGAGCTCGACCTGCAGGGAGTGCGGTCGCGGCGCTGGTACTGCCTGGTTCCGGCGCACGGAGAGCCGCGCAAGCTGCTGCACGCCATCGAGCCGCGCGCCCTCGACGCGGTGCCCGGCAAGTCGGCGTACTACACCTCCTGGCGCACGCGCGACCGCGAGCTCGGGGCGATGCTGCGCGGGCTGCGCAAGGTGGCCATGCAGTATTCGCCGCGCAACGAGCTGCCCACGCTGGGCAAGGTCGACGCCGGCACGCTGGAGCTGGTGCGATCGCTCGGGCCGGAGGTGGTCTCCAGCGCCGAGCTGGTGGCGGCGGTCGAGAGCACGCTCTCGCCGGAGGAGCTGGCCTCGCAGGCGCGGGCGGCTGACTTGATTTCGGGAGATCTGGAAGCGGTGGCGCAGGAGGCCGCGCGTCGCGTCCGCGAGGGAAAGCCTGCCACCGAGCGCGAGCTCCAGGATTTCGCCCTGCAGCGCTGGGCACAGGAAGGGCTCGACGATGAGGGCGGAAGGCCCGGCGTCGCCGTGGACGCGCATACGGCCGACCCGCACTATTCGCCGGCGGAGCAGGGGTCGGCGGTGGCCGGCCGCGGCAGCATCCTCTTGCTCGACTTCTCGGCCCGGCTGGGCGCGGGCGGAATCTACGGCGACCTGACCCGGGTGTACTTCCTCGGCGAGAAGGTGCCCGACGAGGTGGCGCGCATCGCTGCCAT
>JANXXR010000090.1 GCA_025350525.1 Deltaproteobacteria bacterium | reverse complement strand
GACGGCGATGCTGGGCTTCGAGCGCAACAAGCGGATGCTCGGGTGCAGCGACGAGGACATGCAGTGCCTCGCCGAGATCACCGGCGCCCTCGGTGTGCAGCAAGTCCTGGCCTCGTCGCTGGCGATCGCCGGCGGGAAATATCTGGTGAGCCTCTCGCTGCTGGACGCACGGCGGGCGCGGCCGCTCAAGCGGACGGCGGAGACGGCGCCGCTCGACAACGAGGCGCTGGTGCGGGTGCTGCGCAGGTCGGCCTGGCAGGTGTTCGGCGGAGCGGAGCCGCCCGCCGAGGTGGCTGCTCCGGCGGCGGCGGCCGGCGCTTACGGCCCGTCGCGGCGCACCTGGGCGCTGATCGCCGCGGGCTCTGCAGTGGTGCTGGCGGGCGGCGGGGCGGTGGCCGGCGCGACGGCCCTCTCGGCCGCTCACTCCGGCGACTCCGCCACCGCCCGGCCGCGCGCGCACCTCGCCGACATCCTCTTCGGCGCGGCGCTGATCGCGGGCGGAGCCGGAGCGTATCTCTGGTTCGCCGGCCATCCAGCGGTGGCGGCCGCGGGTCCCCTTCCGGGCGGCGCGGGCGCCGCGGTGGCGGTCGCATGGTGAGGGCCGCGCTCCTTGCCCTGCTCTCGACCGGCTGCACGCTGCTGGTCGATCACGAGCTCTCGCAGAAGGCGGCGAGCTGCCCCGATCTGATCTTCCTCGACGGCACGCCCAACAGCGGCGGCCAGCGGTTCCACGGCGGCGTCTCGGCGCCCAGCTTTCGCGGCCCGGCCTTTCCGACGCCGGGCAAGAACCCCGACAGCTTCGGCAGCACGCTGACCTTCACCGTCAGCGGCGGCCTCGAGTTGGCGGGCGGACTCCTGGGCGACCAGGTCTTCCTCCGCCCCGAGACCAACTACACGGCGACGACGGCCTCGACCACGCCGGGTCACGAGGACACCGGCTTCGCCTGCGCCGAGCTGCTCGGCGCCTCCTACGACTCGCTCCACGATCGCACCTCGCTGCAGCTCATCACCGGCGGCTGCGCCGATGACGCGATCACCTACGACGGCGGCAGCTACGGCGGTCAACCCGGACCGCTCGCACCCGCCCTCGCCTGGGCAGGCCTGCCCGACGGCGGCGGGGTGTTCGCGGCGGTGCTCGCCAACCAGGGACAGTCTTGCCCCGAGACCTTTCCGCCCGGCTGCTTCCCGCCCCGCGGCGGCGCCGTCGCGGCGGGAGGCGCGCGCAGCGTGGACGCGATCTACGACCCGCAGGGGCAGCCGCTCTGGATCGTCGCCACCGAGGGCGCGGACACCCGGCTCTACGACGCCAGCTTCGGCGCCTTGATCGTGGCGGTCACCTGGAGCGGGCCGGTCGCCGCGGTGGCCACCGACGTCGGCATCGTCATGCGCATCCACAACGGGCAGCTCGAGGCGCAGCTCTTCGACTCGACCGGCTCACGCCGCGGCAACGAAGCGCACTTCGACCTCGGCGATGCCACCGCGCACGGCCTCCAGATCGCCCGGCTGGGCCCGACGCCAAACCTGCGGCTGACCTGGATCGGGGGAGACGGCAAGGCGCGGGCCGCCAGCTACGACGCTTCGGTGGCCTCCGCGCAGCGCCTCTCGACGCCGGCGGTGGTCTGCGGCTCGCAGGGAGCGACCTTTGTCGCACCGACCAGCTCCACTACCGCCGCCGTCCTCATCGGCGACGCGCTCTACCTGCGGCACGTCGACTGAGGAACGGCATTTTTTAAATCTCACCGCGAAGGCGCGAAGACGCGAAGTTTTTTTTTGCTCGCGCCCACGCCACCTCCGAGCCCGGTGCGCCCCCTCCGAGCCGGCGCGCCACCTCCGAGCCCGCGCGCGGCCTCGGGCCCACCCAAGGCTTCTCTTCGCGCAACCTTCGCGCCTTCGCGGTGAGCTTTTGCTTTTAGCCGGCCCGTGCGCGCAGCGACGCCGCCAGCTCGCGCGGGTCCTTGCCCTTCGGATACGGCCACAGCTCGGCGAGGCAGGTGCTCCTGCCGTCGCCCTGGTTGACGAAGACGTGGTGCCGGTTGATCTCGCTTGGAGATCGAAGTCCCATCGAACGGACCAGAAGCATCAGCTCGCGGCGGAGGTTGAGCGCGTAGTTGGCGACCCGCACGCCCTTTTCTTGGGGGTCGAGCCCCGCCTGCAGCCAGGCCGAGTGCGTGGTGATGCCGGTCGGGCAGCGGTTGGTGTGGCAGGTCATGGCCTGGATGCAGCCCATCGAGAGCATGAAGCCGCGGGCGATGTTGACGGTGTCCGCGCCCAGCGCCAGCGCGAGCCCGACTTCAGAGGCGGTCGCGAAGCGGCCCGCCGCGATCAGCCGGACCCGCTGCCGCACGCCGCGCTCCCGCAGGAGATTGTCCAGCCACGGCAGCGCCTCGCGGATGGGCGTGCCCATGTTGTCGGCCAGCCCCGCCGGCGCCGCGCCCGTCCCGCCCTCCGCTCCGTCGAGGATGATGTGGTCGGGGCCCTCGCCCTCGGGCAGCGCGGCGATCTGCTCGACCAGGTCCCTCGCGAAGCCGCGATCGCCCAGGCAGAACTTCACGCCCACCGGCTTGCCGCTCAGGTCCTGGAGCCTCTTGATGAAGGCGAACATCGACGGTAGGTCGTGGAACTCCTTGAAGCGGTTCGGCGAGTGACAGTCCTGGTCGAGCGGGATGTTGCGGACGCGCGCGATCTCGGCGGTGATCTTCGCCTTGGGCAAGACGCCGCCGCCGCCGGGCTTGGCGCCCTGCGAGAGCTTGATCGTCGTCGCGCGAAACTGCGCCGACAGCTCCTGGTAGCGCTGCGGCGAGAAGGTGCCGTCCAGCTCGCGCACGCCGAACAGGCCGGTGCCCACCTCGAAGACGCGGTCGCACGGCGACGAGAGGTGATAGGGCGAGAGCCCGCCTTCTCCCGACGAGAGCCAAGCCCCCGAGAGCGAGGCGCCCCTGGCCAGCGCCGTCACCGCGGCGCTGCCCAAGGAGCCGAAGCTCATGTCGCTGATGTTGGCGTACTGCCGCGGCTGGAAGGGGAACTTGCGGGCCGGACCGAAGAGCGGCGGCAGCGGCGCGTCGGTGGGCGATTCGCTCTCCAGCGTGGGGAAGCCCGCGTGCACGAAGTACCAGGCGCCCGCGGCCTGCAGGTCGAGGTCGGTCCCGAAGCCCAGCGCCGACGGCAGGTTTTTAGACGACCTATAAACCCACTCGCGCTGGCGCAAGTTGTAGGGCCGCGCCGTCCGCGGACCTTCGATGAAGTACTGCTGGATCTTCTCCCGCTGCGATTCGAGGATGTAGCGGATCCAGGCAGCCACCGGAAAGTTGTGCCGGAGCGTGTGCTTCTTCTGCAGCACGTCCCAGGCGGCGACGCAGAGCAGGAAGAAGCACGCGCCGCCGAGCAGGTAGAAGAAGAGGTGGCTGCCGGGGACGGTGGGCGGCTTGGGAAAGTCGAAGTCCATGCCGCAAGTCTGCGCCCGGCGCGGGGGAGAGGTCCAGATGGCCGCTCCGCCAGATGGCCGATGCCGCCTCGCTACCTGACCGATGGGCGCGGCGGCGACGCTCCGGCAAGGTGCGCTCGACTTCTTCCCCTCCCCCGAGGCTCCATGCGAGACCCGATCCGATTCCTCGCCGCGGCAGCGCTGATCAGCGCCTGCGGCGGCGCCGCGCCCAGCAGCATCAACGGCGACGAGCAGTTCATCTCGGTGAACGCCGCCGCCTCCAGCGCCGTTGCCACCAGCGCCGGCACCACCGCCAACTCCGACAACTCCTCCTTCTACCTGGCCATCAACAAGAGCGAGTTGGGCAAGAAGTACTTCCTCTCGGCTTACCTGACGCAGTACTTCCCCGGCGCGGTCAGCTACGGCGCCGCCCGATCGCTCGGGACCCGGGTGGTCAGCTTCAAGGTGCAGAACGGCAAGCTCTTCGTGTTCGACGCCGCCGACGGAAAGAAGGACTCCAACACCTTCGACCCGTCGCTGATCGTCGACGCCTATCCCATCGTCACCAGCGTCCTCCCCGGCCCCTCGGCCGCCAACTTCGTCGTCTTCGATCCGGCGCGGGGCATGAACCAGTTCGGCCTGCTCAGCGACGCCTTCGCGGGCGGGGCGCAGCCGGCCAGGTTCAACATCGAGCTCTCCTATCTGCAGCGCTACCGCAAGATCGGCGACGGCGTGACCTTCGAGCAGGTCTTCACCGGCTACTCCGATCAGGGCGATCCGAACTCGTGGCAGGGCGGCGAGAACAACGCCTTCCGGGGCTCGGGCACGCTGGGAATCGCCCTGCGCAAGTACGGCGAGGGCGCGGGCTTCACCCCGGCCCCCGTCTACGACTCGCCCTTCTTCTTCATGGGGGACACCCAGCTGGTGCCGAACAGCGGCCAGCTGACGGCCAACTCGATCCACTGGAACGTGAAGCCCGGCATGAAGCCCATCCAGTGGAAGATCTCCGACAAGATCCTCAACGCGCAGAAGGACCCGAAGTACGCGCAGTACGACGTGGCGGGCGCGCTCAAGGCGGCGGTCGAGAACTGGAACGCGGTCTTCGGCTTCACCGTCTTCCAGGCGTCGGTCGCGGCGCCCACCGATTCGTACGGCGACGACGACACCAACTACGTGCTCTGGGACGAGGACCCGACCTTCGGGGCGGCCTTCGCCAACTGGCGCAACAACCCCAACACCGGCGAGATCCGCGGCGCCTCGGTGTACATGAACGCGCTCTGGCTGCAGGACGGCGACGCCTACTTCAACCCGCAGACCCAGCAGCACGCCGTTCGCGCCGACGGCACGCCGGAGCTGGTGGCGGCGCCGGCCCCGCGCAAGAACGTCCCGACCCTAACCTGGCTCGGCGTCAAGGAGTCCCCGCTCTGCGTGATGTTCGCCCCCAGCCAGCGCGAGGGCGACGTCTTCGTGGCCCGCATCCTCGCCGACACCGTCACGCTGACCCCGAAGCAAAAGGTCGAGGCCTTCCTCACCCACGTGCTGCTGCACGAGATCGGCCACACGCTGGGCCTGCGCCACAACTTCGCGGGCTCGCTTTTGCCGCCCTCGTCGTCGGTGATGGACTACCTCGACAACGACACTTCGATCCTGGTCACCAAGCCCGGCGCCTACGACACCGACGCCGTCAAGCTGCTCTACGGCCTCTCGCAGACGCCGCCCGCGCAGCCCTTCTGCACCGACGAGGACACGCAGGTCGATCCGCACTGCAACCGCTTCGACTATCCCGGCGATCCGATGACCGCCACGTACCTCCCGCTCTACCAGGGCTTCCTGGACCAGTTCCTCACCGGCCAGACTCCCAGCGCTCCCAATAACTCGCTCAACAACGTCCTCAAGTTCGTGCGCAACGGCAGCCCGAGCGAGATTCCGCAGGCGTGGAGCGCCACCATCTCGGCGGTGCACGCGCCCTTGACCTCCGCCCAGCTGCAGCAGGCCGGCTATGCGCCCCGCGCCGACTTCATGGCCCGCCGCGTGCTCTCGCGCCTCTTCCTCGACGCCGCGGGCCTGCGCGGGACCTTTGCCGGCGACCCTTCGGTGCAGAACCCGGCCTTCCCGCAGATCTTCAACGAGGTGGTGGCGAACCTCCAGAACGTGGACGCGATCCGGTCGTTCACGACCCGCCGCGCGATGGTGGACATCCTCGCCAGGCTGCAGATCGCGGCGGCCTACGACGCGCTGGTCCAGACGCGGGCGCAGATCGCCGCGCAGCGCGCCGGCATGACCGGCGTTACCGCGGAGCTGACCGACGACCTGCTGGCGCGCATCGACGCCGCCACGCACCCGTACTTCAAGTGAGCAAGGCTGCTCGGGGGAGCAGGTGGCACCTGGAGCCGCCCTGGGCCGTCAAAAGCCCAGGGCGGTTTCATTTTTTGCCCGGGCGATCTTCATCGGGCGGCCCTGGGCATGGCGCTGCTTCCCATTGACGCTGCGTCCTCCGAGGCGTAGCACCGCGAACCAAGAGGTTAGGCATGCTCCGCACACGCATTCTCGGGACCGGCTTCGTGACCGGCGAGCACCTGGTCAAGAACGAGGCCCTCGCCAGGGTGATGGACACCTCCGACGCCTGGATCCGCGAGCGCTCGGGCATCGAACAGCGCTACTTCGTCGAAGCGGGCACCTCCACCAGCGACCTGGGGCTGGGCGCCGCGCGCAAGGCGCTCGACGACGCCGGCCTCAAGGCGAGCGAGGTGGACTACATCGTCTTCGCCACCATGACGCCGGACCATTTCTTTCCGGGCTGCGGCGCCCTCCTCCAGAACAAGCTGGGCCTCGGCCACGTGCCCGCGCTCGACATCCGGCAGCAGTGCACGGGCTTCATCTACGGCCTTCAAGTGAGCGACGCGCTCCTGCGCAGCGGGCAGGCCCAAACCGTGCTGCTGGTCGGCGCCGAGGTGCACGCGGGGTTCATGCCCTGGACGCAGTGGGATCACCTCTTCGGCCGCCCTGGGCCCGCGCCCACCGCGGAGGAGAAAGCGTGGAACTCGAAGTTCCGCGACCGCACCGTGCTCTTCGGCGACGCCGCCGGCGCCGTGGTGCTGCGCGCCGCCGAAGGAGAGCGCGGCCTGCTCGGCTTCAAGGTCCACTCCGACGGCACCGGGTTCGAGGCGCTCTACGTGCCCTCGTGCGGGTTCGCCCAGCGCCCATACGTCACCGCGGGCGATCTCGCCGAGGGCCGCCACATCCCGCAGATGAACGGCAAGCACGTCTTCAAGCTCGCCGTCACCCGCATGCCGCAGGTGGTCCGCGAGGTCTGCGCCGCGAACGGCGTGCAGGTGCGCGACCTCGACCTGCTCATCGCGCACCAGGCGAATCTGCGCATCAACGAAGCGGTGCAGCGCGCGCTGGAGTTGCCCGACGAGAAGGTCTTCAACAACATCCAGCGGTATGGCAACACCACCGCCGCCACCATTCCCATCGCCCTCGACGAAGCCCGCCGCGCCGGCCGCGTCAAGGAAGGGCAGCTGGTCTGCTTCGTCGGCCTCGGCGCCGGCTTCCACTGGGGCGCGGCGCTGCTCCGAGCGTAGCCAAAGCGCACCACGGAGGCACGGAGGGCACGGAGGAAAGTTTGGGTGGCCTGGGAGCAACGCGTTCGCACGAGCAACCCCGGCGGCAACCGCGCCAAGCCCAGCCCTCGGTAACTCCGCGCCTCCGTGCGCTTGAAGTGGCCGGGCAACGGTGGTGCGCACGACCTGAAGCTCCTCGGTCAGGCGCAGCGCAGCGTCGCGACCAGACCCGGCAGCGACTTCGGCACCCGCTCCAGCAGATTGCGCCGGTCGCGACCAGGCAGGCGACATTCGCGACACGGCCGCCTTCGCGGCTCTTGATCGTCCGCGCGTCGAGCCAGAGAGATCGATAAGCGGCCGCTCAGCTTGCGCTCTCGCGCCCACGTCGTGTTCTTTCGCCAGCTCCGTGACCTGGCTCTTCGACTGCTGCTCGATCCCCGGGCTCTGCGCCAGGTCCTCCTCGCCGGGGAGCCGCGCCACCGACCCGCCCGTCGAAACGCCATGCACGAACGCCTCGACGATCACCACCAGCGCCTTCGACGAAGGCGCGGCGGACTTTCCGGGTGCGGGTCAGCTCCTCGTCTCCGTCCGCGCGGCCCCAGCAGCCAGAGTAGCTGCCTCGGCGTTCACAGCATCTCGGTCAAGAGCTCCTTCACTGGATTCGGCGCGGCCTCAACTGATGTTGCTTTTGCGCGAACACTCGACTGTTTCGATGCTCACTTCGGCGGCGCAGAGCCTCGCATGGAGGTGGTGGCCGAAGGCGTGGTCATCGTCGCTCCTCGGGGAATCACCCTGCAGGGTTTTCTCAAGGGATGACGCGATGGTGGAGCCGTTCTCAACTTCGCGGGCCCGCCGGTGTTCGCGGCGGTGGTCGAGCAGGCGGATCTCCGCCTCGCCACCGGCAACGGCGATCAGCAGATTGAGCGGGGAACGAGAGCGCGTGGACTTCCGCGCTGGGCCTGCTCGGGAACATCAGCGAACATCGCGCGCGGTCCGTTGACTCGCTGCCCGCATCGGGGCAGCCGGCGGATCGCGAGCAGGCGGCCCTCGCACGCTGCTAGAGCAGCCACCCCACCCGCAGCAGCCACGTGCGCGGCGGGGCGACCGGCGCGTCGTCCTCGGGCTTTTCGCGGACGTACCGCGCCGACGACAGCGGGTCCTCCCACCGCGCCGGCAGGAGTTCGCGGGTGTGGTGCCGGAAATTGCGCAGCACATAGCGGACCGCGTTGGCCACTTCGCGGCGGGAGACCAGGGCGCGGGCGTGATATCGGTCGGCGAAGACGGCCCCCTTGCGCGCGGCCAGCGCATTGAGCCGCCGCGCGATGCGGATG
>JANXXR010000076.1 GCA_025350525.1 Deltaproteobacteria bacterium | reverse complement strand
GTCGAGGAGCGCCTCCTGCTGCAGGAGGACGCCGAACGGTTCATCGCGACCGCGATGGCGAGCAGCGTGCTGCGCTGAAGTTTCGTTTGCGCGGCGATCGGGTGGCCTTCGCGCGCTACCGGGCACGGCGCGAAGGTTGACGATGCAGCACGGATATCCACCGAAACCCAGATTCCTTTAAGGAGGCAGTCATGGACACGAACGTTGGGACACATCGCTCCGGCCCGCTCCGCACCCCTCACCTGCTGGCGCTGGCAACCGCAGCGCTTTGCTGGAGCGTGGCGGGCGCCGCTTTTGCCGGCCCGCCGGAGAAGGTTTTCCTGCATATCACCCGCGACGAAATCGTTGCCGGCGGCCACGACTTCGGGGCGGGAGCCTATGAGAAGATCAGAGGCACGGTGGAGTTTCAGCTCGACCCCAACGATCCCCGCAACGCGGTGATCACCGACCTCGATCTGGCGCCGCGCAACGGGGCCGGCCTGGTCACCTTCGACGCCGACTTCATGCTGCTCCGCCCCGCCGACATGTCGAAATGGAACCACCAGCTCGTCTCGGAGATCAACAACCGCGGCAACCTTCTCCTCTTCTTGTCGTTCGCGAACGCCGGGTTCAACAACGATCCGAGCTCGCAGAAGGACTTTGGAAACGGGTTCTTCCTCAAGGAGGGGTACGCGCTGGCCTGGGTGGGCTGGGGCGCCGACGTGCTCCCCGGCGGCGGCCGCCTTGCGCTGCGGGTGCCGGCGCCGTCTCATTCCGATGGCAGCCTGGTCACGCAGCGGATCACGATCGAGCTGAGCGACGAGTTCAGCTTCAGGGAGGGTGGCGTCGATACCTGCGTGCCGCTGAGCGGCTCGCCCGTGATTGCGGGCTACCCCGCCGTCCTCGCGGAGAAAGGGAAGGACGAGCTGTTCGTGCGTCCGAGCGACTCGTTCAGGCCCTCGACGCCCCCGATCCCGGCGGGCACCGCGTTGCCAGACTCGCAGTGGTACTTCGGCGACCGCAACACCCTTTGCGTCGCGGGCGGCTTCCAGACCGGGATGGTCTACCAACTCGACTACGTCGCCGAGGACACGCGCATCATGGGGCTCGGCTACGCCGCGCAGCGCGACTTCGCAACGTTCCTGCGCGAGCGGAGGGCGGACGACGCCGGCGTGCCCAACCCGCTCGCCTCCCACGGTGGCGTTGCGACCTCGATCGTCTACGGGGCATCCCAATCCGGCGTCTACCTGCGGGACTACGTCTACCAGGGATTCAACGAAGATCTGCAGGGCCACCGCGTGTTCGACGCTGTCGATGCCCACATCTCGGGAGCGGTGAAGCTGGGACTCAACTACCGGTTCGGGCAAGTCCATCCCTGGTCGACCGAGCACCGCGACCGCTTCATTCCCCAGGTCACCTTCCCCTTCAACTTCGGTGTCCGCGTCAACCCACTGGTCGCGCTGGGGATCGAGAGCGGCCCGCTCACCGACGGAATCCTCAAACGCCCGGCGAGCGATCCGCTGTTCGTGCAGACCGATAGCTCGAACGAGTACTGGTGGGCGCAGTCTTCCCTGGTCGACACGGATGGCTTCGGCCACGAAGTGCCGTTGCCATGGAACGCGCGGCATTACGTAATCGTCGGCACCCAGCACTTCCAGGGGTTCGGCTCGGTCCCGGCGCTGGGCTTGTGCCAGCAGCTCAACAATCCCGTGCACGCCGGACCGGCGCTGCGGGCGATCTTCACCGACCTCGACGAGTGGGTGACGAAGGGCGCCGAGCCGCCGCAGAGCCGCCGCGCGACGGTCGGCAAGCTGGTGCCGCCGGAAGACCGCGCGAGAGTGGACTTCCCCGAGATCCCCGGCGTCACCTACAACGGCCTCTACAATGCGCTCGGCGAGCTCGACTTCGGGCCCTTCGTCTCCCAGAACCGGGGAATGATCACCAACTGGGGCCATCCTCCGGTGCTCGCGACCTATCGCGTCCTCGTGCCTAGGGTCAACGAGGTCGGAATCGACCTCGGCGGCGTCGAACTCCCCGTGGTGGGGGTCCCCACTGCGACGCTGACCGGCTGGAACCTGCGGCGCGCCCCGTACGCCGACGGCGAGCTGTGCGAGCTGAACGGCATGTTCCTCCCCCTGTACACGACGGAGGACCAGGCCGAGGCGGCGGGGGATCCGCGGCCCTCGCTGGAGAAGCTGTACCGGACCCACCGCGGTTACGTGAGGGCGGTCGAGCACTTCGTGCGCA
>JANXXR010000075.1 GCA_025350525.1 Deltaproteobacteria bacterium | reverse complement strand
GGGGTTGTCCACCTCAACCCTCATTCGCATGTCCGGAGGGGCCGGAGGGGCTGCCTCCGCCTCAGCGTCCTTGTCCACGTGGGGGTCGGCGCCCGCACTGAAAGCCGCGCCGCCCAGCGGGACACGGACACGGCCGCTCTGCTATGAGTATCGGGACCGAGGACGCTGTTCCCGTAACAAGTGCGCCTTCCGGCATGGGCCCGACCCCCCCGTGGACAAGGACGCTGAGGCGGAGGCAGCCCCTCCGGCCCCTCCGGACATGCGAATGAGGGTTGAGGTGGACAACCCCCCGCGGAGTCATCCGCAAACGCGGGGGCCCCATGCCGAGGCATGGGGACAACAGCCCAGCTGGGACTACAGCCAGGAGTGGTATTCCCGGCCCTGGTGCATCAGTGTCCTCAACAACCAAGTCTGCCCCTACTTCCCCACCTGCCGCTACCGGCACCCAGCCTTCGGCGCGGGCGCAGGTGGGCGGTCTGCCTCCCCGCCCGGCCGCCAGTAGGCGCGCCCGGGGAACCCCGCCGGCCCCACTCCGGGGTCCGGCGGTAGCCGCGAACGCCGCATCGCGACTCCACAGCTCCTCTACTCACCTCACCGTGGCGTTTCACAATGTCAATGGGATAGGTCTGAGGGACGAGGAGGTGGTGCGTGCGGCGGACGCGATGGGGGCAGGGATTATCGGAGTGTGCGAGACTCAATTGCGCAGGGAGCGCACTCTGTGTACGGGCGGCAATGGCAAGACCTCGTACCGGTGGATCTTTGGTGCGGGGGATGAGCGCGCAGGGGAAGGAGGCCGCGCCAGAGGCGGCGTGGCGTTCCTGGTCTCGAACGCGATCGGTGCAGCGGTGACCGTGGCCAAGGTGTCGCGGAACCAACTGTGGATCCGGGTCAAGGACAAGGACCGGACTATCTTTGTGTGCGTGGTGTATCTCCCGCCCGCGGGACACGCGCACAGCGCCGAACGACGGGGCACCCTGGAGGAGCTTTCGGCCAACATCCGACGGTACCGCAACCAAGGCGGAGCCGTCGTGGTCGGTGGCGACCTCAACGCGCGAACAGCGTCCAACGGCGATGCGGAGACGAATGCCGAGGGACGCGAACTCATCCACTTTGCGGAAGAACACATGCTCCGCATCGTGAATCGAGATAAGAAGAAGTGCCGCGGTGCCTTCACGTGGGAGCGGAAACGGGGGCAGGACATGCAACAGTCCACCATCGACTACGTGCTCTGCAGCAACGCGCACTACCACTTGGTGAAGAAGCTCCGTATCCGCGACGAGTCCGAGCTACGGCTCGGCTCGGACCACAAACCCCTTGTGCTAGACCTGGAGTGGGCCGCGCGGCGAGAGGACACTTCTATTCTGGCCCGCGCCGCCAAGCGAGCCGAGTGGAATGTGGACAAGGCCACGCGGCAGGACTGGGAGGAGTATGAGAAGGCCCTTGTCCAACACCTGCCCGAGTGGGAGCGGCAACACGAGCAACTGCGGGACAGCGAGAGCGACGAGCAGGCAGTGGTCAATCACTCCGCGGCCTTGCTGGCCCTCGCCATCAAGAAGGCGGCCAAGGAAACCATCGGCGCGCGGTATGTCTACCCGAGGAAGTTCAAGCCGTGGATCGACGAGGAGGTGATGACGCTGATCCACCAGCGGGACGACCTGCTGGCCCTCTCCAATGAGGAGATGCGCAGCAACGGAGGCGTGTCCGCGCAGGCTCTGGACCTCCGGGAGCGATACCAGGGCAAGTGCAGAGAGGTGCGGGCGTGTCTGAGACGGAAGAAGCGCCAGCACCGCAGCGAGCAGCACCGCAAGGTCGAGGGGCTCCAGGGCAAGGCACTGTGGAACCAGCTGCGCTCGATGTTCGACGCGCCGGGGGGGTTCCCAGAAGTGGTCCGACGGCCCGATGGGACCACCACGGCCGTGCACGCCGAGAAGGTGACCGAGGCCAAGCGTTACTTTGAGCGGCTGGGCTCCGACCATCGCCCGCCGGGCACGTTCGACGATGCATTCGCTCGGACGGTGCGGAGCCAGGTTCGGGCGCACCAGGAAGAGAGTCGCCAAGAAGAGCCGCATGACGTACTCGACCAGAGCATCAGCCTCAAGGAGGTGCATGGAGCCCTCCACCGACTCCGGACCCAGAAGTGCCCGGGGCCGGACCGCATTCACAACGAGATGTTGAAGCGCGGCGGGGACGCGCTGGCCGGGGCCCTCCACCGTCTCTTCTCTCACATGTGGCGGACCGAGAGATGGCCGGAACAGTGGCAGGCGGGCCGCATCACCGCCATCCACAAGGGGGGAGACAAGGAGGAGCTTGACAACTACCGCGGGATCACCCTGCTCTCGAGCATATCCAAGCTGTTCGAGGTGGTGGTGAATACCCGCCTGTACGCATGGGCCAAGGAAGGCAGCAAGCTGAGAGACGAGCAAGGGGGCTTCCGCCCCGACCGGCGGTGCGCTGACCAGATGTTCTTACTCCACGAGATCATCACGGAACGGAAGGAGCGGAAGCAGCCAACGTACTGTGCCTTCATCGACTGCCGCAAGGCCTACGACTCGGTGTGGAGGGACGGGCTGTGGCAGTCTCTGTGGGATTTGCAGCTCCGCGGCAAGATGTACCGCATGCTGAACTCCATGTTTGGGACCATGCAACGAGTGGTGATGGTCGATGGGGACACGACGGAACCGTTCAGCGTGGAGACGGGGGTGGCGCAAGGTGCGGTGACCTCCCCCTTCCTCTACGCATGCTTCATCAACGGATTGTTGGAGGAACTGAACGCGTCCGGGCTCGGGGTGGCGATCGCGGAAGTGCATATTGCTGGCCTGGCCTACGCGGACGACATTGTCCTCATCGCCGCCACCGCCGACAACCTGCGCAAGATGCTGGATTTACTGACGAAATACGCCCGGCGGTGGCGGTTCGAGTATAACCCAAGCAAGAGTAATGTGATTGCGTGTGGTACCAAGCGCCAAGTCGCCGAGGTGGACACTGAGCGGTTCACGTTGGGCGGAGCGGACGTGGCGGTGGTGCGCGACTACAAGTATCTCGGTTGCGAGATGAGCGGGCTGGTTGGGCGGGGCGGCGCAGTCATTGACAGGCTAGTGCGCACCGCCCGATTCAAGGCGAGTGACCTCTCCGGGCCATGTGGATGCCGCTACCGTGGTGTGCACGTAGCGAAGGCCCTCAAACTGTGGGAGGCTTATGTGCGGCCCGTGATCGAATACGCGGCGGAGGTGTGGCGGCCCACCAAGGACCAGGCCAGGAAGCTAGAAAGGACGGTCTGTGACTTTGCGCGGCACGCACTGGGAGTCGACACTCGGACGGGGAACGACTTCCTGCTGACGGAATTGGGGCTGGTCTCGCCGGCGGCGAGGCGCGAGGAGCTCAAGCTTCGATTCTTTCGCCACCTCTGTACCGCAGAACCCGAGCGGGCGCTCTCCAAAGTCTTTCGCCACCGGTGCGAGCAGGTGAAAGAGGGGGGCGCGAAGGGAAGTCTATGCGCCGAGTATCGCGACTTGCTGCTGAAGCACGACCTCGGGTCCCAGTGGGAGGAGTTGCCTCCGGACCCGAGGCAGTGGACGGACTGGGACACGCGGGTGCACAAGGTAGTGGCCCTGCGCGACCTGGCCGACCGGAAGGTGCGGCTGACTGAGCGCGAGTCAATGGCGCGGTATTTGATGATCAAGCCGATGGACAAGCCGTCGCGGTCGGCGTACCTCTATGGCCGCGGGCTGGGAGTGTGGCTCAAGTTACGGCTGCGGGCGGATAACCTACCACTGTTGACCGTACTGGCTAGGACATCGACGCCGAGGATGACCACCCACTGTGCGCGCTGTGCACTTTGCGACACAGGGGCCTCGGAGGATGTCCAGCACTTCTTGACTGAGTGCCCCGCACTGCAGCCCGAGCGGGAAAAGTTGTGGGCGGATATGGTACAAGCGATGCGACCATCGACGGAGGAGTCTATGCTCGCCCGGCGAATGTGTGGTGTGGCGGAGGGGTCCGACAACACAGCCAAGCTGGGAATGCTGCTGGACAGCCATGAGGAACCGACGACCAGCAGTGAAGAAGAGCGACGGCACCGAGCGGCGGCGCTGGCCCAAGTGGATACCATCGCCAAGAGGGAGGTGGACCGAGTGGCGCGCGAGTACTTTGTGCGGGTGTGGCACCGGCGCGCCGAGCTACTGGGCGGGGTCCCCTCACTCGACAATCGGGGATACAAGATGGTGTTGGGAGCGTTGCGCCCGGATGGTAGATGCGCTTCGTGGGTGGACGCGGCGCACACAGTTGTGTGAGCGGGAGCTCTTTGTTTGTAATTTGACGTACAGCGTTGTGCCAGTGGATGGCCGTTGCTATAGTGCCTTTTGTTAGGCGCTGCCCCAGCGTGGGCCTCTGTACGCTGTATTGACCTTGCTTATTATTATTATTATTATTATTAGCAGTGAGGAAGAGCGACGGCACCGAGCGGCGGCGCTGGCCCAAGTGGATACCATCGCCAAGAGGGAGGTGGACCGAGTGGCGCGCGAGTACTTTGTGCGGGTGTGGCACCGGCGCGCCGAGCTACT
>JANXXR010000713.1 GCA_025350525.1 Deltaproteobacteria bacterium | reverse complement strand
CAGGAACAGCGGTCCGAACGCCGTGTGCCAGTCATTGCAGTGCAGGATGTGCGGCGCGAATTCGAGCACCTGCGAGGCCTCGAACGCCGCCCGCGTCAACAGCAGGAAGCGCCGGTGCTCGTCGGCGGCGCCGGTGTAGATCTCGGGCCGGTCGTAGAGCTCCGGACAGTCGACGAAGTGGAGCACGAGGTCCGAGCCCGGAGCCACTCCGGTGACGACCGAGTAGCGGTAGTCGTGCGCACCGAGCCGCAGCGTCCGGTCGGCGAGTGCCGCGAGCGGGGTGAGCGCAAGCCGCTGCGCGGCGATCTGCCGGTAGAGCGGCAGGAACACCCGCACGTCGTCGCCGCGGCGGTGCAGGAACCGGGTCAGCGCCGCCGCGACGTCGGCGAGACCGCCGGTCTTCGCGAGCGGAGCGTACTCGGCGCAGACGAACAGGACCCGGTACGTCACGCGCTCAGTATACCGGCGCCTCCGCCGCCGCAGCCCGCGCAGCCGACGTGCCGGTCGCGTCGTTGGCCACCGCCGTAGCCTCGTGCGCCGGCCTGTCGTAGTGTACGGGGTCCGCAGGCAGCACCGGCGCCGCGGCGTGCCGGCATCCACCACGCGATCATGGAGTGCGAATGAACACACAGAGTCCGCACCGCCGGCGCGCCGCCGCGCTGCTCGGCATCGCCGGGGCGCTGGCCACGTGCGGCGCAGCCGGCGCCCGCCGCCCGGCATCGGCGCAGGTCCCGTTCGTGCCGGATTCCGGCTCGCTGGCGGTCCACTGCGGGGCGCTGATCGACGGTGAGGCGGACGCGCCGCAGCGCGACGTCACCGTCGTGATCCGCGCCGGCCGGCTCGGCGCGCTGACGCCCGGCCGGGCGCACCCCGCGGACCTGCCGCTGCTCGAGCTCGGCGATTACACGTGCCTGCCGGGGCTCATCGACATGCACACGCACATCACCGAGCTGCCGGAGGACGAGGCCGACCTCAAGGTGTTCTTCACCCGCACCGCCGCGCAGGCGCAGGCGATCGGCGTTCGCAACGCGGCGGCGACGCTGGCCGCCGGCTTTACGACGGTGCGCGACGTCGGCACGTACGTCGCCTGGACCGACCGGATCCTGCGCGACTCGATCAACCGTGGCGAGGTGGCCGGGCCGCGGATGGCCATCGTCGGCTACTACCTGACGATCCCGGGCGGTGGCGGCGATCTCGTCGTCCCGGGGGTTGCCGAGAAGGACATCCCGGCGCGCGTGCGGGTCGGAGTCACGCGCGGACCGGAGCAGTTCCGGCTGCGGGCGCAAGGCGCCATCGACGGAGGCGCGGAGCTCGTCAAGGTGATCGCCTCCGGCGCGGTGCTGGCCTACGGCGGCGTACCCGGCGCGCCGGAGATGAACCGCGAGGAGATCGCGGCGGCGGTCGAGGTCGCGCACGCGGCGCACCGCAAGATCGCGGCGCACGCCCACGGCGCGCAGTCGATCAAGGATGCGATCCTCGCCGGCGTCGACACCGTCGAGCACGCCTCCTACATCGACGACGAGGCGATCGCGCTCGCCAAGGCGCATTCGGTGGCGCTGTCGATGGATGTCTACAACGGCGACTACACCGAAACGGAAGGCCGCCGCCAGCACTGGCCGGAAGAATTTTTGCGCAAGAATCTCGAGTCTACCGAGGCGCAGCGCCAGGGCTTCACCGCCGCCCACGCCGCCGGAGTGCCGATCGTATTCGGGACCGATGCCGGCGTGTATCCGCACGGGCTCAATGCGCGGCAGTTCCCGATCATGGTCCAGCGCGGCATGCGGCCGATGGAGGCGATCAAGTCGGCCACCTCGCTCGCCGCGCACTACCTCGGCTGGGACGACCGCGTCGGCCGGTTGGTGCCGGGGCTGTACGGGGATCTGATCGCCGTCCGCGGCGACCCGCTGCGCGATATCGACCGGCTGCAGCACGTCGAGACCGTCATCAAAGGCGGACTCGCGTTCAAGCTGCCGCGTCGCGCCCCGCCCCGCGCGCGCCCAGAGGCTGGCTGAGCGCGGGCGCGAGCCGCGCGCAGATCCTGATCTTCGTCGGGACGCTGGAGCCGACGGTGGCTACGATGCGTCCATCGCCGAAGAGGTCCACACCGTAACCGCAGCGCTCGGCGCGGCGGCGCGAACCCCGTTCGCGCGATTCTGCAGGCTCGCCGCACGGATGGAGCGCTGTTGGCGCTCCTCCAGACCGTGGCCGGTCGCGCGGTATATCGCTCAGGCGCCCGCGTCGAAGATCGCGTAGTGCTTGCGGGTGGTCTCGAGCGTCTCCCAGGTGCCGCTGAAGCCGGCCGGGACGACGAAGGCATCGCCCGCCTTGAACTCAAGCGCGCTGCCGTCATCGGCGGTCAGGCGCACGCGGCCTTCGAGCAGGTAGCAGAACTCGTGCTCCGTGTAGTTGATGCGCCAGCGGCCGGGCGTGCTGCCCCAGGTGCCGCAGTGAAACTGCTGCGAGCGGTCGGAGTAGTGGTTGGCGAGCGTCGTGATGGGCGCGCCGCCGAGGAGCTTGCCGGCCTCGATGCCGCCGACGGTCGCGGCGGCCCCGTGCTTGAAGTCGACGATCAGCGGTGTGTCCATCAGGCGAACTCCGTGAGGTATTTCGGCAGCATCGCGCGCCAGGTCACCCAGCTGTGATCCCACTCCCGTCCCCAGGCGTCGACGCGATTCGGAATCTGCCTGGCGCCGAGCGCGTCGGCGAGCCGCCACGACTCACCCGGATCCTCCCACTGGCCTTGGCCGGTCGCGAGCAGGAGGTAGCGCTGCCGCAGGCGCGCGAGCTGCGGGCCCTCGCCGAGGCCCGGCAGGTAGTTGAGCGGCGAGGAATAGTAGAAGTCGAGGTTCATGCGCCCGTGCAAGTACTTGGTGAGGTCGTAGCTGCCGCTCATGCCGAGTGCGAGTCGAAACACGTCCGGATGCCGGCAGACGGTCGCGACCGCATTGAAGGCGCCGATCGACGCGCCGGCCGCGACGATCTCGATCCCCTGATCACTGCAATCGGTGCGGATCAGCGGCGCGAGCTCGTGGTAGACGAAGGCGTCGAACTGGTTCTGAACCTTCGAGCAGTACTCGGGCGAGCCCTCGCCCTTGAGCCAGGTGCGCCCGGCGATGCTGTCGATCGAGTACACCTTGACCCGCCCGGCCTCGATGAGCTCCGCGATCGCGCCGATCAGGTGAAAGCGCTCGACTTCCTCGTAGTCGCCGCCGGCGGTCGGGAACAGCAGCAGCGGCGCCCCGTAGTGGCCCCAGCGCACGACGCGCGCGGGCTCCGGCAGCCGCTCGGACACCCAGCTCCAGTGCTGCTTGTTCAAGCGCTGTGACCTGGCGGCTCGTCGCGCCGCCAGTCCTGGATCCGCCGCCAGAAGAGCTCGGTGAACGGCTCCACCTCGTGGGCGGGCAGCGGACGCCGGCGGGTCCGGACCATGAGCTGGTCGATGTCGCGGTCCAGGTAGCAGTTGATGGCGTTCGCGCTGCCGGCTGCGAGCGTGCCGGCCAGCATCGTCCAGAAGACCAGCGCGCCCCAATCGGCCCAATCCACGCCGGCCACCGACGCTGGCAGGTCGCGCGTGGCGAGGACCATGGCCGGGACGGTCGTCACGAGGAGCAGCTCGATGATGCGGGGCTTCGTGAGCGCGATGTAAGCCCGGACAGAGTCACTCGTGGTCCGGGTGCCTGTACTCGCTGCGTCGGGGTCTCGATCCGTGGCGCCTCCGGTGGCGGCACCGGCCCCGACGCGCGCGGTGTAGTAGCTCGTGACGGCCAGGCCGGCGAGCATCGCCCAGATCGTGGCGCCCAGGGCCAGGTGCAGGGTCTGGGTCCATTCGGCCAGTCGGGTCAGAACCTGGGCGCCACCGATGACGACCTGGACGGCGTAGAGGATCGCGGCACCCACCGCGACGCGGACCAATGTCGGGTGGCCCCGTTGCGTCCGCCATGCGACCACGGCCACGACCGCGACGATGAGTCCCACGATCCCGGCCACCCAGCGGTGCAGGATGTGGGCAGCCGTGACGTCGGTCAGGGACGGCAGGAGCGTCCCGCCCATCAACGGCCAATCCGGGAAGACGAGCGCCGAGTTGGTCGCCGTCACGTTCGAGCCGAAGATCAGCAGGACGAAGGTCACGGCCGCCCCGAAGGCCGCCAGCAGGGTGAACCGTTGGCTCGCCCCACGACCGCCGATGCGCGTCGGGTAGCCCGCGCGGACGGTCAGATAGGCGAGCAGGCCGACCAACGTCATGGCGGCCGCGAGGTGAGCGGTGACGGACACGCCGCTGTTCCCGAGGCGGACCGTCTCGCGGCCGAGCCAGGCCTGAAAACCGACGAGGACGACCGTGGCCACCGTCGGCCAGAGGATGGAACGCCGGTCGCGATGGTCGATCACGGCCAGGACGGTGAGGCCCAGGATCTCGAAGCCGATGACGACCGCGACCGTCCGGTGGATCCATTCGATCCAGGCCTTCGGATCGCCCAGTGAGGGGACAAGTTGACCGTGGCAGAGGGGCCAATCCGGGCAGCCCAGGCCTGAATCGGTGGCGCGCACGATGACCCCGATCGCGACCAGCACCAAGCTCGTCGCGAGGGTCAGGGCAGCGAGCTTCTGGAAACGGTTCAAGGTCGGGCCATTGTACGCGGTCCACTCGTGGATCCAGCCCGACCGGCCCGAGCCGAACGCAGGCGGGGCGGGCGAGGCCCGAACCGAGCGCGTTCGGCCCAGAGCGGGCCCGCACCGGACGCGCTTGTCGAGCTTCTTCGGTACTCTGTCGGCATGGCAGGATCTCGTTTCCTCTCAGTGATATGCGCCCTGGCGCTGGCGACTGCGGCGTGCAGCGCG
>JANXXR010000704.1 GCA_025350525.1 Deltaproteobacteria bacterium | reverse complement strand
TGGGCGCGATCTATCCGCTGACCGACCCGCCGTCCGATGACGGGCTCTGCTCTTTGAACGACTTTACCGAAGCGGCGAAGGCTTCGTTCCTGCAGCAGTCGTTCGACGCGGCGGGGCTGGTCGGGGTCAGCGTTCCCGCGGCCGAGCCGCTGTGCCGAAGCCACGGAGACGAAGAAAGGCGCGGCACCGAGCGATCCGAAGCGGAGCATTGCGACGATCCGTGAGCACCGGCCGTCGTACGCCGCCGGTTGCGACTGGGCACGGGGAGACACTGACCTCCGCTACCGTCGCATCCGGCGCCCTTCGAGGAGCGGCGCGGCCGCCGCGAAGGATGCGGTGAGCGCGCGCACAGCGCTCACCCGCGCTGTGCGATGCAGATCGCCGTGCGCCACGAGCCGCAGCTCTGCCTCCTCGAAGGATTCAGGGTTCTTGCCTTTGTGAATTTCTGCTGGCTCGCCGCGTCTTGACATCGCTTTCCCAAGAGTCCAAGCCGCACAAACGAAACACGCTCATGACGGATTTGCCATCGGCGCGAGTTTTGATGGGGCGGGCGCCATGACAGTCGACGCGAGAATCCTGGGCCTCGACATGGCAAGAGGACGTCACTTGCCCTTCAGCGGACAATCGCCGCGCGTCGCGAGCGGCGACCTTTGGAAAGGCTTGCGCGTCGAGGAGGTGGCGATCCCTTCTGGCGGTTTCCCCGAGACGACACCCGTCAACCACATCGTCTACCGTCATTTCAAGCAGGCAACCGGGATGCCGCCGCACCAATACGTGCTGCGCCGGCGTATCGAGCGGGCGAGATCGCTGCTCGCGGACACGGGCATCTCCCTCGTCGAGATCGTGCTGCGCTGTGGCTTCAGCGATCGGAGTAGCTTCTCCACGGCGTTCCGGCAGTGGACGAGGCTGACGCCGGGAGGCTACCGGAAAACGCTGTCCTGATCGGCGTCGGCAGGAATTCACAAACGCAAGAATCAACAAGAGCGGTAGGCCGGCGCCCGCTAGCTTCGGTTCCCCGTTGCAGGAAGAACCCCGATGACTCGACGCCTCCTACTCGCACTGTTCTTGGGCATCGCTGCGCTCGCCGCGAGCCCGGCCATTGCGGAAGTTCCGTGCGGCGAAGTCACCGGACTCGCCCTGCCAAACAACACCAACAGTCCCCGCGCAACTGCCACACGGCGCGCCAACGCAAGAAGGGAGGGCGTTGAGAAGGAACGTGTCGAGGCGATGTGCAAGCACCGGTTTCCGCAAAATCAAGCATGTGGGAGCACAACATGAACCAACGCAAAAATCGTACAATCTTCTTCTTCGCCGCATTGCTTATCTCGGCCGCGGCGCTCGCCGATTCGGGTAGCAAGTGGGTCGCGACCTGGACCACCTCCCCGCAGGGACCATACCCGATCGGTTACGCGGTCGGGCAGCCGCTCCTCAAATACGCTCTCGTCGAGGACGTCGCGCACGATCAGTCCTTCCGCCTCATCGTCCACCCGAGCGTCTGGGGCGAAGAGTGGCGGATCCGGCTCTCCAACAACTTCGGGACCGCACCGGTCAAGATCGGCCGCGCCTTCGTCGGCGTGCAGGAGAGCGGCTCCAACGTGGTTGCCGGGACGAACCGCGAGTTGACCTTCCGCGGCCGCCAGGCGGTAACCATCCCGGTCGGCACCGAGGTGTTCAGCGACCCCGTCCATCTCGAGACGGGCAACGAGGGTGGCGGCGCACAGGCGCTCGCGGTCAGCCTCTACGCGCCCGGGACGACCGGACCCATCACCTGGCACGCGGCCGCCTTTACAACCTCGTACATCTCGTTTCCCGGCACCGGCGATCACGCAGCCGACGAAGCCGGCAATGCGTACGCGAACTCGACAACCTCCTGGTACTGGCTGGACGGCGTCGAGGTGCGCGCGGACTCCGACACGAAAGTGATCGTCGCTTTCGGCGATTCGATCACCGACGGTTTCTTCTCCTCCCTGAATGGTGAGGATCGTTGGGCGAACTTCCTCGATCGCCGGCTGAAGGCACAATTCGGCTCCAAGTTCTCGGTGGTGAACGAGGCAATCGGCGGGAACA